>CAZNCO010000431.1:0-4474 GCA_964571345.1 uncultured Ohtaekwangia sp. | reverse complement strand
AAGTATACCAGCACTGCCAGTGAGCACAAGCTTTGAAATCTTTTCTGGATAATTGTGAGCATACATAAGGGCGAGTTGCCCACCCAGGGCGTGCCCAACAAGGGTAATATCCTTAAATTGATGCCAGTCGATAAATTCGTCAAGTACACTCACCAGGTACTTCATATTGGTCAGATGAACAGGCAACTCAAAAAGAGGCAGACGCGGAACAACAACATGAAAGTCACCTTTCAGCGCATCGATGGTTTTACTCCACATATGATAGTTTCCAAACAGACCATGTAAAAGAATAACGGTTGGCCCATTCCCGCAATTGGCTATTATTTGATTGTATAGAGGCGGAGTCTTTTTCATTTCTTTACTTAATTATTTTATAAAGAGCGTTGGCTATCAGGAGGCATGGCATTGCCAGCAGATGATCCAGCAGATTAAACTATTCATTTCTGAAGCGGTAGAGGTTCATATATATATCCCCATGATAAAGTCTTTTTTGAGTTTTTCTTCTTGATTCTTGTTTGAATGTTCTTGATATAAATCGATACAAATGTATAAGATTTTTTATATTAGCTATATACTCTATAGAATTTATAGACTAATATTTAATAGTTAGGAATTAAAAACCATGAATTGAGAATTAAGTTTAAGATAAAAGTTTCCTTTGGAAGGGGGTGCAGTGGGATTTGAGGTGTATTATTATTGATGGGGTTTATATCTACAACGGAAATAAGAAGATTGGCGGTTCAGAGCATTTCTTCTCTATTGATATTGTTATTCAGTTATGTTGCAATCAGCAAGCTTGCTGATTTTGACACGTTTGAATGGCAGATGATGAATCAGCCCCTTCCGGGGTTTGTGGCTCGCGTGCTCATTTGGGCAGTGTCATTCTCAGAACTCATCATTGTGATGTTGCTGACTTTCTCATCTCTGCGGTGGTATGGAATGGTGTGTTCGCTGGTGTTGATGTTGCTGTTTACAATCTATGTGGGAGCTGTGGTGTTACATTTTTTTCACCGGGTGCCGTGTTCTTGTGGAGGCGTACTTAAGAGCATGGGATGGGAAGTGCACCTGGTGTTCAATTTGTTTTTTGTTGGGTTGAGTTTGGTTGGAGTGTGGGTGGGGAAGAAGTGGAAAGCGGAGAATAAAAAGTGAAGAGCAAAAAGTTGAAAAGAAAAGATATTGTTGCGCGACAGAAGGGGAAGCTGAAAACCTTTGACAGAGTAGGCGAAATTTTTCGGTAGACGGTTTGTTGCTTTTTGAGTTGTTAAAAAAGTGACGAGATGTTATGAAAAAGTTCTTTGCGTTTTTTCCTGTGTTGGCTTTTGTGGTAGGCGTTGGAGCGGCTCTTGCGAGTCAGCCCTCCGGTAATGCCTTGTCGAATACGAAGAAGGCGTTCATCAACGGCCAGTGGGTTGACATCACTGGCAAGGTGTTGAACCAGGACTATGTGTGTGACACGGCACCCACTCACAACTGTACCGCTGATTTCAATTCGCAGGATCAGATGATCCCTGGGACGTTGGTGAATGGTGATTACAGAGCACTTTAATTGTTGGAAAGAAGTCAGGCTGAAAGGCCTGACTTCCTCATAATAATCAGTGATAGCTGACACCTATGGCTTAATATGACAACCATAGATTAAAATCAGATTAAAGACCAAATTTGATTACGTTGTATTTGATTTCTGCAACTTTACCATATACTCAATGCTTGAAGGCAGATAATTCAGTTGCTTTTGAAGGAGGCTAAATAATTTTGGAATCGCCACCACCAATCCAGCGAGGATCTATTAAAACTGCAGAGCAAAATTTTTTTTTCGTTTTTATCTTCAGTGCATGCACGATATGGACTTGATGGCACTCCGTGCGTTTGCTGAAATTTCTGTTGAGACTTGGGCAAGGCGGTACTGAAAGAACTCATTCATTGCATAAGTTTTAAATTCGCCTGATCGTTTTGTTGGCAAACACAATGAATTCAAATCGTACATGTAAAAATTATAATTAAATCAATGGGAGAAACTCCTATTCATACAAATAAATATCGCTCACGTATTTCGTTTTCAATTGCTTTTCCCAAGTAAACGTTCTTCTTTTGGTACAGAGGAGTGAGAAATAGTGGAAAGATTAAGATCAGTCCATTAACGATACAATATGAATATCAAAATTCTAGTTGTTGACGACCATCGATTTTTTAGATCTTCATTTATCAATTTTCTTACACAGTTTCTTGTTCCCACTCCAGTGTGTGTAGAAGCTGAGAATGGGAGAGAGGCTTTAGCTGAGCTTACGAAAGTAACTGGAGAGCCATTTGATTTGGTCTTCTTGGATGTCAATATGCCAGAAATGAATGGAGTGGAAACCTACAGTCGAATGAGAAAGGAGTTCCCCGACATTCGCGTTATTGTGTGCACAAGCTTCGAAGACGAAAGGCTAGTTGCGCATTTCCGGGAATTAGGGGCACATGCTTTTTTAGCAAAAAATGAAATCAACGATGAAATACAAATACTGATCAATCAAGTTTTGTCGGGAATCAAGTTCTTTCCTGCCACTGTTCAAGAAGATGCTTTCAAGGAAACCAAGGACAAGTTGTCAAACCTTGAATTATCACACCAGGAGAAAAGGCTTATCCAAATGCTACAAGGAGGATATTCCAGCAAAGAAATTGCAAACCTGATGGGGCTTGCACTTAAAACGGTCGATGCTTATCGCAAGAGATTATTAACAAAAACAAAAACTAGAAATGTGGCAGAGCTAATTGCTCTAGGTTTCAAAGTGGGTATTCTAAGGTGAGTAATACACTACCCTATTTTTCCCGTATTGATTTTTGATTATTATCCCACTTCATTTGGTTCATAAATTTTCACATTAACAAAAAAATTATGAACAACAATCTAGAAAGCAAACCAGATCGGGTAGACGAAACCCTTTCGGAAAACCAAAAACTTGAACTCTTTCAAGTGGAGGAACTTGAAGATCGATTTGAGCTAGCCACTTGGATCGGAACAGCGAATGTTGGCTGCGGTACTAATGGAGGTTGCCCTAGCGCTTAAATTATTTGCTTATGAAAAATCAATTTGAACCAAAACACGAAACGAACCCACAGGTTTCAGAGCAGGAACGTATTGAGTTATTTCAAGTGGAAGAACTTGAGGACAGATTCGAACTTGCTTCCCAGGCTTGGGTTAACGTGGATATTCAATGCAACGTTAGTTAAGTAGCTTTGAATTCATTTTTAAAAATCCACCTTATTAAGGTTAACGGGTGGATTTTTTTATTCTATCAGACTTATGAGTGAGATATATCTTAAAAAGAAAGAGAAGTTTAGGGAATATGTCGAAGGGATGCATTTGAACCAAAAATTCAAATCATACTTAACCGAAGGCGATTTCATCGATCAGAATCTTGGGATATATTTATTTTATCCTGAAGTTTTTTACAAGGCATTTGCCAAGAAATCGAACGGTGATAAAAGACTTAATCAACTCAATATCGCTGGGTATCTCTACTATCGATCAATGATTGAAATGGATAAGTTAGTCGATTTCGGTTTGCCTCAGGATAAAGCACATCAAAAATCTCTTATTCTTATATTGAGCACAATCTGTCAAGAAGAGAGCATTAAATTACTGACTACGGTTTTTCCTGTTAAGTCGAGATTCTGGAAAATTTGGGAGACTAGAAGGGAGGAATACATACGAGGTGTACAAATAGATAAATCTAATGTTCAAGATATTTCTATTGAAGACTATGAGAACTACGCTGACTGCAAGTCTGCCTTTGGAAAAGTGGCCATCGATGTTGTTTATTTTCTCTGTGGGCAGGCTGCGAAAAAGAACTATTTAAGATTGTTAGACTCTCATAAGAGTTTTTCAGTTGGGTTACAGTTGGCGGATGACCTTCTTGACTTTCGCGAAGACATCAAAAACAAGCAGGTAAACCTTGCCTTCATTTTAGTGAAAGGAAAACTTAAAGAAAAAGGTATTGACCCGGATGGAATGGATGAAAAATTGCTTACAAAGCATTTGTACATCCAAGGAGTGGCTGACGATATTTTAGTTAAGGCAATTGAGTTTTTTCAAAAATCATTGACGCAGTGTGCAGGCTTGAATCTTGATTATTGGGAAAAAACCATCGAGAAAAAAGTCAGAGAATCAGAATCACTATTGATGCACATCAGAGCCTATTCAAAAGTAGTTTTTAAAAAGGCCTCTTTTTCAAAAATACTGATTGTAAAAACTGATACCGATTCACTTCAATCACAGATGGATCTGGCGAGACAATTCATTTTGAAGAATCAAAACTCAGACGGGAGTTGGAATGAATTCTATAATAATGCAGGAATCAGTAATGTCTGGCAAACTGCCTTTGTTGCCGAAAACCTTATTGAGGCTGGCGTTGAAACGAGTTGTCCATCAATCCAAAGAGCAATTAATTTTTTAAAAAGTCATAGACCGGGTAATTCGAGGGGCTATAATACG
>CAZNCO010000430.1:0-4501 GCA_964571345.1 uncultured Ohtaekwangia sp. | reverse complement strand
CTTTACAAGAACTCGCCAATAACCGTAGAGATTAAAGCAGCAAACAATACAGATAAAGACGTTCCGATATATTTTTTTCCAACTACAAAAGATCAGTTTAAGCTATCAAAAGATGGGGACTCCAATGAAGTGGCCGGCACCTTTAACATACCATTTCTCTATGGATCTACCATAATTACCATTAAGAAGACTCCGTTATACGATAAAGTTGATTTAGGGTCACTTTTCTTCATCATACATAGCAAAGCTGCGATTGTTAACGACCTGGCTAGAAAACTTCAGGTTGATCCGTTAAACTTAAATGCTAACACGATACGAGTTTCATTCAAAGACTTCAATGCATTGAAAGCGTATGATATCGTTAACAAAATTGATTCCCTTTATATTCTATACAGCAATGAGCAAAAGAACCTCACTAACAAGCAAAAAATAGAATGGCTTAACCGGGAGCTTACCCAAGTAGAAAAGAGAATGGAGGATTTCGAAAATTATTTCGAGACTTTCACGTTGCAAAACAAAAGCAACGACCTTAGTTCGGATCTTAAACGCATCATAGTAACAATTAATAAAATTGATTCGCAGCGATACAGCATCAATAAAAAATTGATTGAGTTGAATAGCGCTATGGACGGGATAGTTGCTAACTTGGATACCAAAACATTCGGTTCATACCCACAGCTATCTGAATACCTTGGCCAACAGGTGACGGCCCTGAAAGAGGCCATGCACGAACGTGATCGCCTTGCTCTTTCTTATAATGAAAGCACCTTCGCCTACAAGCAAAAAGAAAAGGAAGTAGAAGTCATTAAAGACGAAATATTTTCATCTTTAAAAGGTCTTCGGCAAAATCTAATGAAGACTCTTTCAGAACTTTCTCTGCAAAAAAAAGAACTCGAACAGCAGTTCAATTCGATGCCAGACAAAAACACAAAGTTCCTAAAAAACCAACGTTTCTATAACTTGTTTACAGAATTCTACCTGACAATGATGCAATCAAAATCCGAATTTGAAATTGCACAGGCAGGAAGCGTTCCCGATTTCAAAATACTTTCATCCGCGTCAATGCCTGGTGAACCCGTGTCGCCCAAACGGCCGATGATATATGGTATTGGATTTTCAGTCGGGTTGTTTGCTTCATTGTTTGCCTTAGGTGTAATGTATGTATTGAATAACAAAATCACTTCCTTAAAAGAAGTCGAAGGCTCCCTGGATATACCAATTCTTGGCGTAATCCCATCTTCCCGTCAACCCCGGATGTCTCCTTTTCATGTTATCGATAATCCACAATCGATGTTAAGTGAATCGATCCGGACATTGCGCACCAACCTTGATTTCTTCAGTTCGGAGTCTGGAAAAAAAGTCATCACAATAACTTCTACTGTTTCAGGTGAAGGAAAATCATTCATTGCTTTAAATCTTGGTGCTGTGTTAGCAAAGTCAAATAAAAAAGTCGTAATCATTGACCTTGACATGCGAAAACCCAAGAAGATTTTACCATCTGCGGTTGAAGTTTTGGAAAAAGGATTAAGCACTGTTTTAATCAGGAAACACAAGTGGCAAGACTGTCTTCAGTCTACAGAAATCGAATTACTAGACTTTATTCCATCCGGTCCGCAGCCACCCAATCCATCCGAGTTGCTGCTTAATGGAAGTTTTACTTCCCTAGTGGAGGAACTAAAGTCGCATTATGATTTCGTAGTAATGGATACTCCGCCTGTCGGACTAGTTACTGATGCCGTATTTGCCATGCGTAAATCTGATTTATCCATTTACGTGATAAGAGCAAACTACTCGCGAAGCGATTTTTTGAAAAACGTTGATCGCGTAAAAACCATGAACAAACTTTCCAATATGGCGATGGTTGTCAACTCATTAAATCAACATGGCAAGTCGTACGGTTATGGATATTATTATGAGCGCCCTATCAAAAAAGCTTGGGACGACATTCTTAAATCTTGAATGTGTTTTCTTTTTTTAAACAAAATAAGATAAAAGAATCGTCACTCATTGCATGTGACGTACACTCTCATCTGATCCCTGCTCTAGATGATGGAGTTAAAACTATTGATGAAGCGATTGAGACAATTCTCCTGTTGAGGGATAGGGGGTTCAAACGAATCATTACGACTCCTCATATCTATTGGGATATTTATAAAAACGATTTTAACACCATTTCGGAAGGCGCCAATCGCCTTAATTCTTCATTACAACAAAACGGTATTGATATTAAAATCGACTTTGCGGCAGAATACTATTTCGATCATTGGTTTTTCAACGAAGTAAAAACCAACCAGCCTCTATTAACTTTCGGCAATAAACACTTACTCTTCGAAACAAATTATCTTACTGAGCCCTATCAATTAAAAACACTTGTCTTTGATTTGGTAACAGCCGGCTACAAGCCTGTTCTAGCCCATCCTGAGCGATATCAATACATGACTTTGGAAAAGGCAGATGACCTTAAAACACGCGGTGTGTTGCTTCAGTTAAACCTACTTTCTATAGCGGGCTTTTATGGGAAGGGCGCGCAAAACATGGCACAACAATTAATCAATTACAAAATGATTGACCTCGTTGGCAGTGATTGCCACAATCCAATACAAGCTAAGTATCTTGATGAAAGTTTTTCAAATAAATTTTATCGAAAAGTAATTGATCTGCCTCTTTTAAATTACCAACTCTAAAAAAATGGTAGCTGTTACGGGTGCGACTGGATTGCTTGGAGGTTTTATCTTAAAAACATTCCAAGAAAAAGGTATTTCGACTGTTGGTATTAAACGGGAGAATAGCCGCATACCAAATTCATACGAGAAAAACTCGATCTGGAGGTCTGCAGATATAAATGATAGCACCGCCCTTCTGTCCTCCTTGGAAGGAGCCGATTGTGTAATTCATGCTGCTGCATTAGTTTCGTTTGACCCGCGTGATCGAAAAAAAATATTTCAAACCAATGCAGATGGCACGCGCAATATTGTCAACGCTTGCCTCGCACTTAAAATTCCTCGGCTCATTTTTATAAGTTCCGTAGCAGCGCTTGGCCGGGAAAAAAATCAGAAACATATTTCAGAAAAGAATACTTGGATTGAAAGCTCGTTAAATTCCGATTACGCAAAATCAAAGTATCTAGCCGAATTAGAGATATACCGTGGCCAGGAAGAAGGGCTTTCAATAGCAATTATAAATCCATCGATCATACTCGCGCCCGAGACAGGCATGAGAAGCAGTGCACAGATTTTTAACTATGTTATTCAACAAAGAAAATTTTTCTTTAATGGACATCTGAACTATGTCGATGTACGCGATGTGTGTGAACTAATTTGGACAATTTTTGAAAAAAGAATTGAAGGTGAAAAGTTTATAGCAAATGCAGGAAACATTCAGCTCAAATTTCTTTTGGATGAAATCGCAAAACGCCTGAATAAAAAGCCCCCCCATATCAAAGTCGGAAAAAACTTAGTCATGCTTGCTGCAAGGCTGGAAGAGATTCGCTGCCTTCTCACCGGATCTAAAGCCGTAATTAGCCGCCAGTCGGTACGTTCCTCACAAGAAAATTTTGTTTACAAAAACGATAAATCTATTTCAGAATTAAAGATTCAATACAAATCCCTCGAGGAAACCTTGAACTGGTGTTGTGATGAGCTAAGGTCCGCTTATACCACAAACAAATAACATCTGCAAGATTGCCCAGTATTTTTAATTGGGGGAATTTTGTACCTGGCAAATTACTTTTAGGTAGATTTTTTTCTTAATTTAGACAAACCTTTCGCCCCATGGCTCAGGAATTCAGAAAAAGAGAAGAAGAAGAGGAGTTGATCAAGCGCTACGAAGAAAACCTGCGAAAAAATATCACGGAGTTTTTTGATCTAGATGCGTATGAAGTGATCATCGATCATTACATGTCGCGTTCGAAGTTTAAGAAGGCGCTCACTGCGGTAGAATCAGCTATCGCTCAATTTCCTTTTTCCACAGATTTGCTCACGATAAAAGCGCAAGTGCTTTCAGGATTACAGCAGTATGATGAAGCCCTTGCTCTGTTAGAAAACGCCAAGAATCTTCATCCTTACGATCTTGAAGTCTATTTCTCGATGGGGTCGGTACAATCACTTCGAGGCTACCATGCAGATGCAATTGCATTATATGAAGAAGCGCTTGCGTTTGCGGAAGAAGACAGGGACGAACTGTATTATCATATCGGACTTGCTTACCAAAGCATGGAAGATTATGTTAACGCGATAGACTCTTACAAAAAATCTATTGAAGAAAATATCACACACGAAGGAGCTTTATATGAATTAGCATTCTGCCTGGATTGCGTAGGGCAGTTAGAAAGTAGTTTGGCATACTATCGAAAATTCATTGATGAGGATCCTTATTCGGCTGCGGCCTGGTATAATCTCGGAATAGTTTGCAACAAACTAGAAAGATTTGACGAGGCGATTGAAGCTTACGAATATGCCTTGGCAATTGACGAAAATTTTGCGTCCGCTCATTTCAACATGGG
>CAZNCO010000429.1:0-4514 GCA_964571345.1 uncultured Ohtaekwangia sp. | reverse complement strand
TTGCGGTTGAAATACTCAAATGCGAAAAACGAGCCGGAAGAAAAGGAAGTGTTTGCAAGATTTGCCGGTTCAGTTGGTGCAGCGATTAGGAAGAAAAACGGAATCCTTGGAACGGCAGTGAACTACTTCAGGCTGCTGAGAGCGTATAGGTATTTCCAGAGTCCTTCTTCAGCAGATTCGAGTTTAACTGAAATTTCGTTGTGATGGTTGGGGAATATAGAATAGCATTAGGTTGGCGGATTTTTTTATATGTATTGGCTCCAATTTTTATCATTGGTTTTGGTATTGCGACATTCTTGCCATTTAATGATCTGCCATCGAATTCGATAATGAATGTTTTATGGAGATTTCTATTTGCTGGTTTAGCAATCTTTATGTTTTATGGATTGCTGGAAACTATCTATTCAAAAATTGTGATTGATGAAACTTCAATAACTGAGGAAGGTTTTAGAAACAAAAAGAGGATTGATTTTAATGAAATTAAAGGATACAAAATCAATGAAAAGTTCATTGAACTTATTTCGGATGAACCCACGCCAAGGAAGGTGCAAATTTCCACGATACATCAGTCCTACTATAACTTAGAGGCGTGGATTATGGGCCAATGGCCAGACCTCGATAAGATGGAAGCAAAACAACTTGAAACATGGTTGTTTGATCAATGGAAAATTTCACCAGAGCTTAGGGAGAAACGGATGACTCAGATAAAATGGATGACTTGGGTTATTAATGGGATCGGGGTGCTGTCTCTCATTTGGGCCGTATTTAATCCAATACCTTACACAGTATCAATTCTGACAGTTGCGTCCATTGTCCCAATTTGCATCCTTACAGTTTATTTCTTTAGAGGGCTAGTTTCATTGGATGAGAAGAAAGAAAATCCGATGCCGTCCGTAGTTTATGCTTTTCTTTTTGCGTCCCTCGCTTTTGCCTATAGAATGTTTGTGGATTATAATTTGATTTTCGATAACAGCGAAGCGTGGGTAATGACATGCGCAGGCACTTTTGCGATCATCTATTTTTTATTCAAGAAAACCTATGAAATTCGTTTTAGAAATGCGAGAGAGATAGTCACCTCGATTTCATTGTCTGCCTTTATATTCTTTTATGTTTTATCCCTATATGTATTTCTGAATTGCAGATTTGACTCAGCGCAACCTACTATTTATAAAAGTAGCGTATCAGAAAAGAAAACTACCACCGGTAAATCACCATCATATTCCTTAATTCTGAATCCGTGGGGACCTGTCAAAGAAAAAGATGAAATCACAGTATCAAAAGATGAATATGAAGCATTTGAGATGAATGAAAATGTAACTATTTATTTATACCCAGGTCGGCTTGCGACAAAATGGTATTATGTAGGAAAATAATAACACTAAAAAACGAAATCAAAAATCTATGTCAACCAATACTTCCAAACTCAAAACCCTCACCGACAATATCGAAACGATCATTCGCGGCAAGCATCAGCAGGTGAAATATGTAGTCACGGCCCTGGTGGCGCGCGGTCACATCCTGATGGAAGATAATCCAGGTGCCGGAAAGACCGTGCTTGCTAAAACATTGGCGCAATCGGTCTCCGAAGGAACGATCGATTTCCATTCTGCCAATGGCGGTGTAGCCTTCAAGCGTATCCAGTTCACCCCCGACTTGTTGCCGATGGATTTGATCGGTTCGCATATCTATGATGAGTCGAAGAAGGATTTTATTTTCAAAAAAGGTCCGCTCTTCACACACGTGTTGCTGGCAGATGAGATCAACCGTGCTTCACCTAAAGTGCAGAGCGCGCTGCTCGAGTGTATGGCGGAGAATCAAATCACGTCAGGGGAGACTACTTTCAAACTGGATAAGTTTTTCTTCACCATCGCTACGCAAAACCCGATCGAGATGGAGGGAACGTATCCACTGCCAGCCGCACAGCTGGATCGTTTCTATATGAAGATCTCGTTCGGCTATGTGTCGGAAGAGGTGGAATTTGATATTTATTCGAACTACCTCGCGATCAACAATGGCAACCAGACCGTGAAGCAGGTGCTCACCTACAATGATGTAGTGTCGCTGCAGGACGAGGCAGAGAAAGTGTATATCCACCCGGATTTGATTAAGGGTGTAGTGAAGATTGTCCAAGATACCCGCAATCATAAAGACATTGCATTGGGTTGCTCTACACGGGGAGGCATTACGTTCATCAAATGTCTGAAGGCATGGGCGCTGGTAAATCAACGTGATTATGTGATTGAAGATGATTTGAGAGACCTGGCACAGCCTGTATTGCATCACCGTTTGATTTTCCGAAACCGTGAAGCATCCAGAACTGCCTTACAACAAATCGTGGATCAGGAAGTGAATAAGTTGTCGAAGATGGGAATCAAAGCGAATCAGAGATAGTAGTTGAACCACGAAGGCACAAAGAACACGAAGTAGCACAAAGTTTTCCTGCACCTTGGTGACCTTGGTGTCTTTGTGGTTTAAAAAATAATTAACGTATCGTGAATGAATACTGAAAATATAAAACTTCAGAGTGTACGAATGAGACGCAAAGACTACTCACCTTCGCGTTACTCCGCGTTCTCTGCGGTTAAGATAGCTGCTCTACTCTTTCTGTCATTCAGCTCATTCGCTCAAAACCAGAGTGGAGTGCGGGGACAGATTGACCAGGAGCGTGCGCAACTGCGGATGTCCTATACCGACCCGAAGATATATGAGACAGCGCGAAACTTCATTCGCAAAGACAGTACCTACTACATCGGCTACATGTTCGAAGGGGCTTATCTGTTCTTCCGCGCCAATGATGAACTGGGATTCACACTGGCAATTCCTCCTTTACAAAAAGCACTTGACAAGATCGAGCATGACTTCGATCCACTGTTAAAACTTCGTACCAACAACTACAACGACTACGTAGGCATCTATCGCTATCACCAGGACTATGGCCTGATTGCCTATTTTCTCAACAGGTGTTATCAGAACATCGAAGATCAGGACAAGGCTATGAACGTATTGCGTCACGTGCGCGCCCGCGACTTTCAATTAGAGTTCAACCTGGATTCCTACAACACGATGGCTTGGCTTTACCATCGCAACCGCATGTACACTTCGAAGCGATTCAAGTTTTTGAAAAACTCGGTGAGAGAAAACGTAGCAGCCGCCAATCGGTGCCTTGACTCCGCTATTCAGAAACTCCGCAACGATGCTCCCTACAACAACGGCCTGTATGATCCCGGTATGCTCAACCGCCAATTCCTGAGCACCTTCCATTACAAAGCAATGATCCACGACTACCTGCTGGACATTGACTCAGCGAACTACTACTACGATGTACTCATTCAGAATGGCGCCTACTCAAGCAACAACTACGCAGAGTTCAAGCTGGCGATGGGTGAGTTCGATGAAGCGGAATTATTTTTCCAGGAAGCGGCCGATCGTGAATCGAATGTAGAGAAGACTACGAAGGAATATTACTACATGCGCGGCACCCTTGCCATCTACCGCGGTCATCCTGAGCGTGCTGACTCACTGCTGAACGATATCCTTCAAAAGCAAGGCAGCACACCCGGCTATGGATGGCATACCATTGGCCTTGCGCGCGCGCAGCACTACGAAGGCCTCACAGCAGAAAGTATGGAGCGCATCAACAAAGCGGCACGCTTCCAGGAGCTGCATATCGGCACTACGTGGGGACAAGAACAATATAATCTTGCCGTTGCTTCGTTACATTATTTGAATCAACTCAATTTCAAAAAGGAATACCTGTTTGAACACAATGAATGGTACTTCTGGTTGAACCCGGTGAACTGGTATCGTTGGGTGAAATATACGTTGGAAATCCGTCACCATAAGATGGTGCTGGCATCGCTGGTAGCGGAGAATCCGGAGCGTGAACAAATAATCTATTCGCTCTTCTCACCAGAGAACCTTGTGACGTTCGATGAAGTGTGGAGTGTGATGGAAGGATTTGGAAATGAATACTTCATTAAGATTTACAAAAACAAACTTGCCACCGACAAACGCCCAAGACTCAAGAAGTATTTTAAATACGTGCTCGGCAAACTTTACCTCGCAGAAGGAAAAGACAGCGAGGCGATCAGCTACTTTGAGCAGGTGTTGAAAGAGACCGATCCGAATGATCAATATCAAACACTATTAACTGCACGAACATACGAAGGCCTTGCAGCAGCTACGAGTGGCAGTGAACGGGATAAATACACAAAAAAACTTTATCAGCTGTATCCACAGTTAGTTCCGTTCACCGATCTCACCATGTCAATGCAATTGAAGGCTCAAGCAAATAATAAGCAAGAAGAAAAAATTATTGACGACCTGAAAGACACACGCATTGATTTCACCAACGATGGTAATGTGCCACAAGTCTCCCTTCAGTTCTCTCCCCGCGGACAATCCCTGGATATCAACTACTCCGTGCAATGGCAAGGCAAAGTAACGCAACAAGGAACCTTGCAATTGGATGAAACGGAAAAAGCTGATGCAGGAAAACTGATTGCCTATCGTCT
>CAZNCO010000428.1:0-4538 GCA_964571345.1 uncultured Ohtaekwangia sp. | reverse complement strand
GAACAACTTCTCTTCTTGTTCCGCTTTCCGCATATAAATAAGTAACGTGGTGTTTACTCAAATATATTCCGAATGGAATTCTATCCAAATAAGGTGTAAGATTATCAGGAGATTGGTAACTTTTTAACTAAGGAAGTTCCTACTTTTTGAAGGCTGTCAGCACTTCATTTAACTTTAACAAGGCTTCGACCGGACTTATGGTATTGATGTCAACTTTGCTGAGCAGTTCTTGAACGTGCTCCATCTTCGGATCAGAAACAAACAAGCTCATCTGGGGTGTTGGCTTGGTGAGCTCATCAAACTTTTTCTTTGGATCCTTTTTGTGCTTGTCTTTTTCGAGGAAATGTAAAATCTCGTTGGCGCGCAACACCACGGGGTTAGGCATGCCTGCCATTTGGGCTACGTGGATACCAAAGCTGTGCTCGCTTCCTCCCTCCTTCAATTTGCGCATGAAAAGAATTTTGTTCCCAGCTTCTTTCACACTCACGTTAAAATTTTTCACGCGCACTAAATCTTCCGCAAGCTGATTGAGTTCATGATAATGTGTGGCAAACAATGTTTTCGGATGAATGTCTTTGTGATTGTGAAGATATTCCACAATTGCCCAGGCAATCGAAACGCCATCATAGGTGGAAGTACCTCTCCCAATCTCATCCATCAAAATCAAACTTCGGTTGCTCAGGTTGTTGAGAATGCTCGCTGTCTCCGTCATCTCCACCATGAATGTGGATTCCCCTCGCGACAAATTATCGGAAGCGCCCACGCGTGTGAAAATTTTATCCACGATCCCCACGAGGGCATTATCTGCCGGCACATAACTTCCAATCTGCGCCATTAATACAATCAAAGCCGTTTGCCTTAGCAATGCTGATTTACCCGCCATATTTGGGCCGGTGATGATTAGAATTTGTTGTTCTTCTGTATCCAGTAAGATATCGTTCGGCACATAACTTTCGCCAACGGGCAATTGTTTTTCGATCACCGGGTGACGCCCTGCGGTAATTGCTAAACGAGTAGAGTCACTTATTTCAGGCTTTGCATATTTGTTGGCTTTCGCGATTTGAGCGAACGACAAAAGACAATCCAATTGTGCTATCACTTTTGCGTTTTGCTGAATCTGCACAACAAAATCAGCGGCATGCTGAACTAAATCGGAGAAAAGTTTTTGCTCAATTACGGACAATTTTTCCTCTGCATGAAGAATCTTCTCTTCGTATACTTTCAACTCTTCGGTGATGTATCGCTCTGCGTTCACCAAGGTTTGCTTACGAATCCAGTCAGCAGGTACTTTATCTTTGTTGGCGTTGCTCACCTCAAGGTAATAGCCAAAAACTTTGTTGTATGAAATTTTAAGGGAGTTGATGCCTGTGCGCTCCACTTCTCGCTTTTGTACTTGCAGCAGGTAATCTTTTCCCGAAAAGGCAATGCTGCGCAATTCATCCAGCTCAGCATTTACACCTTCTTTAATAATTCCGCCTTGGTGAATTAACATCGGTGCATCTTCACGCAACTCCTTTTCAATTTTCTCCAAAAGAAAATCACAGCGATGCAATTGATCGGCTTGCTTCTTAAGTTCAGTTGATCCAGCCGCAGACAAAATATCTTTTATGGGCAGAATGGCTTGCAGCGATTTTTTCAATTGAAGCAGTTCACGCGGATTCACCCTTCCCACAGCTACTTTTGAGATCAACCGCTCAAGATCGGAGATTCGTTGAAAGTAATCAGTGATCTTTTCTGTTAGAGTGGAATCGTTAAAAAAATATTCCACCGAATGTAGTCGCTCTTCAATAGTGGTTCTGTCTTTCAGCGGAAGCAAAATCCATTTGCGCAACAATCGTGAACCCATGGGAGTGATGGTGCGATCTAATATTTGAAGAAGAGGCACACCGCCATCGTGAGGCGAATGAACCAATTCGAGATTGCGAATGGTAAACTTATCCAGCCACACATATTGTTCTTCGTCAATACGCGAGATGGAAGAAATATGGTGAGTGTCTTTGTGCTCGGTTGCTTCCAGGTAATGCAGGATTGCGCCTGCTGCAATGATGCCTTCGTTCAAACCTTCTACTCCAAAGCCTTTGAGCGTAGTGGTTTTAAATTGTTGCGTGAGTTTTTCGTTGGCAAAATCAAAAGCATACGCCCAGTCCTCTACGGCATAGGTTGCTACTTCTTCCGCCCACTTCGCTTCAAATTTTATGCGCTGCGCTTTACTAAAAATAATTTCAGACGGAGCCAGGCTTTGGATTAGCTTGCTGGTGTAAAGTTCGGAACCTTGTGCCAGAAAGAATTCTCCGGTACTGATATCTAAAAAGGCAACACCAACAGAATTTTTGCTTTCAAAAACAGATGCGAGAAAGTTGTTTTGCTTTTTTTCAAGCACGTGATCGTTGTAGGAGACTCCCGGTGTCACTAGCTCCGTTACTCCGCGCTTTACAATTCCTTTTACAAATCTTGGATCTTCCAGCTGATCACAAATTGCCACACGATGCCCGGCTCTCACCAACTTCGGCAGATAGGAATCCAAGGCGTGGTGTGGAAATCCGGCCAATTCAATTTCTGAAGCTGAGCCGTTGCCACGTTTGGTAAGAGTTATATCCAGCACGCGACTTGCCTTCACAGCATCCTCACCAAAAGTTTCATAAAAATCTCCCACTCTAAAGAGCAGGAGCGCGCCCGGATACTTTGCCTTGATGGCATTGTATTGTTTCATGAGCGGGGTTTCGATAGCTGCAGACATGGATTGCAAAGATAGAAGCCCAATTCAATTGTCATTGAAATTTTTATCCACTTGCCGAGGATTTCGCGAATGGCACCGGATACCTTTTTTCCCTTCGATAATTGTGATTAATTTAAGCATCAGCGAATGGCTCCGGAGAATCCTTCCAACCTAGCGCAAGAGTATTATCCTTTTTTTTAACTAATTCAAACTTTTTTATTGATGAAACAAATAATCGTTTTTCTTATCATTGTTTATACTGGTAATCTGAAGGCTCAAGGAAATTTTGCCGGATCTTGGAAATCTTTAATAGAGACGGTATATCGCGAAGAAAAAGACCTGGCTGGTCTTCAGGGATTTACCTCTCGCGGAGGCGCTCTGTTATCCGAAGCAAATGATCCTGATAAATTTGCCGTTAGCTGGTTCAGCAAAGGCACTACCTTTGTGGCCTTGTTTGAAATAGTGAAGGAGGATAATACCCGGCAGATATTGGATGTGCTGGAAATAAAAAATGCGGGCACCGGTCAGGAGTTGAAAATAGGAGAGTGTAAAGACGGTGACTCGGAAATAAACGTGGCCTTGGTAGCATTGGTATTGCCTGTTAAGAAAAAGCAATTGAAGGCAATAAAAGCGTGGCATTTTAACCGTGATAAAATCCGTATTGAAGCATGGCCGGCTGCCGCTGTCACCTGCCTCGGAATAGAAGGAGATGATTAAAAAATGAAGAAATTAAAACTCGAAGAACTCGGACGGATCACCGTTTCGCAATTCAAAGAAGCAGAAAAGCTACCCGTTTGCATTGTGCTCGACAATGTGCGAAGTCTGCACAATGTTGGTTCGGCCTTTCGCACAGCAGATGCATTTCGCATGGAAAAAATTTTCCTCACGGGAATTACCGGCACCCCACCTCATCGGGAAATTCATAAAACCGCGTTAGGATCTACTGAATCAGTTGCCTGGGAATATTTCGAAAGGACAGAAACAATCCTGGAAAAGCTAAAGGCAGAAGGATATAAAATCATAGTCGTGGAGCAAACTACCCAAAGTATTTCTTTGCAGAGCTTTCAAGTGCACCAAGATGAAAAATATGCTTTTGTATTTGGCAATGAAGTAAATGGAGTGAGTGATGAGGCCATTACCCTTGCTGATGCTGCCCTGGAGATTCCGCAAAGCGGAACTAAGCATTCACTAAATATTTCGGTTTGTCTTGGCATTGTGATGTGGGAAGTTGCCAAACAATTTGGCTTCTGACATCCTTGGCATAGTGACGCAACCTTCCTACTTTTAAAGCCGAATTCAAAATCATGAAATGGTCATTAACGTGCTCAAAATACAGTGAGGTAGCAATTCCGGCCATTCCATCCGACTATTCTAAAACAATTATTAAGAGATGAAAAAACTTATTCTGATTCTGGCATTGACTGGAAGTTTCACCCTCAATTTTGCCCAAAAAGGAGTTAAAGAAGCAGTGGTTCCTAATAACATTGTGATTGATGGAAATCCAGATGAATGGGCAACCGACTGGTGGCTGGATCCGGATGGAAAATTTCTTTGTAACGTGGCTAATGACAACGACAATATTTATATCCGTTTGAAAATTTCGGACGATGTTACTCAGCAAAAAATCGCTTTACTTGGGCTATCCGTAAAATTTGAAACGAATGGAAAGCAGAAAGGAAAGGATGTGCTAAAATATCCTGTCGGTAAAACGGAGCAAGCGCTTACGAAAGAAAAACCAAATCCTATGGATCCGTCCTAGATGGATGGCAATATGCGTGTGCAACTGACAAAAGAAATGCTCAGTGATGTAGAGGTAGTGGAA
>CAZNCO010000427.1:0-4546 GCA_964571345.1 uncultured Ohtaekwangia sp. | reverse complement strand
CTCCAATACTCGAAATCCCGCGAACATTTCTTTTCTTTGCGGTGTTTTTCCCATTCCGATACTAAAAATTTGTTTCAAGATGCGTCTTTTAATTGTAATCTCAGCGGTCCTGTTCTTGATTTCCTGCAGCAAACCTGCTGAACTAAAAACCGGCAACTGGCGTGGTGTGATTGATTGCCAAGGTCACGATCTGCCATTCATTTTTGAAGTTGTGAAAGCGCAAGACAAGTTGAATGTTCACATAAAAAATGACAAAGAAGATTTGCTGCTAGACGAGGTTTCAATCTTTGGCGATTCGGTAAAAATAGTGATGCATATTTTTGATGCGGAACTTCGCGCGAGGATCGATGGGGACAAACTAAGCGGAACGTTTGTGAAAAATTATGCTCCTGAAGCGAACCAACCTTTTAAGGCAACCTTCGGTGAAGATTTTCGATTTGCTAAAAATTCAAGCGAGAAGACGACCGATTTCTCGGGCAAATATCAAGTAGAGTTTCAAACGCAGAAAGGAAAGGCAATTCCATCTGTTGCAGTCTTTGAACAGGATGGCAATCATGTAACAGGAAGTTTCTTGCGACCAACAGGCGACTTCCGCTATCTCGAAGGAAATGTAGTGGATGGAAAACTGATGCTTAGCACATTTGATGGAAATCATGCGTATGTTTTTATCATCAATCAACAAGGCGATTCATTAAAAGGAGATTATTACTCCGGCAAACTTGGTTATGAATCATTAAAAGCTGTCAAGAACGAAAATGCAAAAATGCCCGATGCTGAATCGCTCACCTATCTGAAAGACGGTTACGACAAAATCGATTTCAGTTTTCCTGATTTGAATAAAAAACTGATCACACCTTCCGATGAAAAATACAAAGGCAAAGTAGTGATCCTTCAAATCCTCGGCTCATGGTGCCCGAATTGTTTGGATGAAACAAAATTCCTAGTGCCATGGTATAAGGAAAACGCAAAGCGCGGAGTAGAGATTATTGGGCTTTGCTACGAGCGCAAAGATGATTGGACGTACGCAAGTGAGCGCGTGACCAAGATGCGAGACAAACTTCAAATTCCATACGACCTTGTAATTGCTGGAGTAAACGATAATGACAAAGCAGCGCAAACATTACCGATGCTTAATAAGATCTGGGGCTTCCCTACCACCATTATCATTGGCAAAGATGGAAAAGTAAAAAACATTCATACCGGATTTGAAGGGCCAGGAACTGGAATTTATTACGAACAATACAAAGAGCATTTTAATCAAGTCATTAATGAACTTTTGAGTGAAAATTTAGCTTCTATTAAGCAATAATAGTTTGAAGAGTAAAATGAAAAGAGTCGTTGTCGGTTTATCGGGAGGTGTTGATTCAAGTGTAACCGCGTACCTTTTGAAGGAACAAGGTTATGAAGTAATCGGCATGTTCATGAAAAACTGGCACGATGACTCGGTGACGATCAGCAACGAATGTCCCTGGCTTGACGACAGTAATGATGCGATGATCGTAGCCCAGCATCTCGGCATTCCATTCCAGGCCATTGATTTAAGTAATGAATACAAAGAGCGCATTGTTGATTACATGTTCGCTGAATATCAACGTGGGCGAACACCGAATCCGGATGTGCTTTGTAATCGCGAAATCAAATTTGATATTTTTTTGAATGCAGCGTTAAAGCTTGGCGCTGATTATGTTGCGACTGGTCACTATGCACGCAAGGCAGAAACCGAAATAAACGGCACAAAAGTATACCAACTGTTGGCCGGGAAAGATCCGAACAAAGATCAAAGTTATTTTTTGTGTCAGCTTACGCAACAGCAGTTGAGCAAAGCTCTTTTTCCTATTGGAGAATTATTAAAACCGGAAGTGCGATCCATCGCCAAGAAAGCTGGGCTGGCTACGGCAGAAAAAAAAGACTCACAAGGTCTTTGCTTCATTGGCAAAGTGCATCTGCCTGATTTCTTACAACAAAGACTGGAAACCAAAAGAGGGAAAGTCATTGAAGTCCCAGAAAGTTCGCCCGTATTTACGAATGGATTCGCTTTTGATGATCTTGCGCATGTTACCAGAGCTTACGCTCTAACCCCTGAACTAGGCGAAGTTGTAGGCGAACACAATGGTGCTCATTACTACACCATCGGTCAACGTAGGGGCCTAAATCTTGGTGGATTTGAAAAGCCATTGTTCGTGATCGGCACTGACACTGACAAAAATATTATTTACACAGGCATGGGCGAAGATCATCCCGGCCTGTATCGGAAAGGCTTGTTCATTCCTGAAAAAGATGCGCACTGGGTTCGTGAAGACTTGAAACTCAACGCTGGCGAATCAAAAGATTTTATGGCGCGCATCCGTTATCGTCAGCCATTGGAAAAATGCACACTGCATCAAAAGGAAGAAGGGCTCTATATCATTTTTGACAGAACACAACGAGGAGTAACGCCAGGGCAGTTTGCTGCTTGGTATGATGGTGAGGAGTTGATTGGGTCGGGTGTGATTGACTAGTCAATCACTTCTTCTTTGACTTCATACAATCCATCAACATCTCCTCTGCAAGCTGCGCTTGTTTACGTGCCTCGATCGCATTTTTCTCTGCCATCACTCGCTGCTCTTGAGCAACTTTTCGATAGTTCTCAGCATCTTTTTGGGCTATCTCTGCGATGTGTTTACTTTCGTCCGCCTTTGCTTTTTGAGTCATACCATAAACAACTGAAGCCACCACCGCTAAGGATAGAATTCCAATTATAATATTCTTATTCATAATTTTTTTAGTTTAGTTAAGATAAGATTTTGTTAACTACACTTCCTTAAAACCACTCACTCCTCCACTCACAATAAACTTCATAGCCACTGCACCATCTACATTCAGCGGCTTCACATTTTCTTTTGGCACCACAAAGTGATCGCCTGCCACTGCATACGACTGGGGAAAATAAACTACCACCATGTCTTTCAAACCAAGCTCAGTCAAATCGGATTGTGTAATAAAACCGATGCGGTGCAATTGATTTTCTTTATTGATGGTAACCAAGACAGGTCGATCAAATTTTTTCTTATCACCTACAAAGGCAGCAAGCAGATCCTTAACAGAAGAGTAAATTAGTTTCACCAGTGGAATCTTGTTTACCACGTGATCAAACCACTCGCCCATTCTGCGGAAAGCAAAGATGGAAGTGAAATATCCGAAGATGGTAATCGCCACAAGAATGATCGCAAAGCCAAGACCGGGATAAGGTAACGGCAATCGGGTATCAAGCCATATAAACGAAACATAAATAAAATAAGCGGTGGCAATCAAAGGCACAATGAAAATGGTGCCGCTGAAAAAGTAACGAACAATCCTTCCGAAAAATCCTTGCATAAATTATGTGTTAATGTAGCTCTCTAACAATTGAATAATCTTTTCAGTTTCGCGTGGGTGAAACCAATGAATAGATTCGTCACGCTTGAACCAGGTAAGCTGGCGCTTGGCATAATGCCTAGAATTTTGTTTGAGTAATCGGATTGCTTCTGCCTTGTCGTACTTGCCTTCGAGGAAATCGAATACTTCGCGGTAGCCAACAGTTTGAAGTGCATTCAACTCTTTGTGAGAATGAAACCGTTCTGCTTCTTCGAACAATCCTTTCGCAATCATCTGATCCATTCGAAGATTGATACGCTCATATAACTCTTCGCGGGGCAATTCCAACCCAATTTTAATTAAATCAAAACCCAAATCGATTTTCTTTTTCGCCCGAAGCTCATTGATTTTCTTACCAGAAGTTTTAACTAGCTCCAATGCGCGCATCAAACGTTGCGGATTTTGTTGATCTACTGTCTCAAAAAACTCCGGATCAGCAGTCCTAACTTCTTCCTGCAACCATTCTATTCCATTTGATTTATAATTCGAAACAATTTCGCTACGAAGATTTTCATCTGCATCAGGCATGTCATCAAATCCCTCGAGCAGCGCTTTCACATACAATCCTGAACCACCAACCAAAATTAGGGTATCGTGTTTTTGAAAGAGTTGATTTACCACTTCCAACGCATCACGACCATATTGACCGGCATCATATTTTTCGAAAATGGATTTGGTATTTATGAAATGATGTGGAACTTCAAGCATTTCTTGTCTCGATGGCTTAGCTGTGCCAATTTCAAGCTCTTTAAAAACCTGTCTCGAATCAGCAGACACAATTTCAGTGCAAAAACGATTGGCCAATTGAATTGACAAATCGGTTTTACCTACAGCCGTAGGCCCAACAATAGCAATCAATTTTTTCACCCTGCAAACTTACTCAACTCCAATCAAGTATCTCTCATCAAGACCGAATGATTACCTACATTGATCATTTCACAATTCATCCGTAAATTGCGACAAAACCACTAACATGATTAAGTACACCACCCAATTCCTGGCAAAGCTGGAAGATTTAGTGTCGGAATCAGACTATATCCTTCGTTATGAAAAGGGAAATTTCAAGGCTGGGTATTGCCTATTGAAGGAGCAGAAAATAATGATCATCAATAAGTTTTTTACAACAGAAGGGAAGATCAATGCCTTATTGGAT
>CAZNCO010000426.1:0-4547 GCA_964571345.1 uncultured Ohtaekwangia sp. | reverse complement strand
ATAGGCATGAGTGCTTAAAACAGGATTCTTGAAATCATATAGGATACCGGTGTAGTTCTTTTCAATGCTTTGCCAAATAATCGGCATTATTAAACTGCGTGTCTTACCAGATCCATTTGAACCACTGATAAAAATTCCTCTTTGTGGTTTAGCTACAACTAGCGGCCTGCGTCCTCCGTCTTTCCATTCCTTGCCCACTGGAAAAATAAAACCCTCACTGTTTTGTGTCGTTGCGGTTTCGGTTTTTTGTGTGTTCGCTCTGGGAGTATCATCAACTAATGAAGTAAGCCCTGAGAATATTTTTTTTATCATAATAAAGAAGTTTTTGTTTAGTGAGAAATGCCTTGTTCGTTGTCCTTCCCTTTAGTTATTTTTTCTCCCTGCTGCTTAGTTTCATTTTGCTCGATCCTCCGGGTTGCTCGTTTGTCCATTAATTCAAGGTTGCGCTCCATCATTTCTTTGAGCGTACTTGTTTCCTTCCCGTCAAGCTTTAGCCGTTCGGTTTCCTTCTCCAAATCTTTTCTGAGTTGTTCCCGCTCTTTTTCTTCTTTCGTTTGTTGATGGTCCTTCGTCCATTGCTTCAAGCCTTCACTTTTCTCCTCGGCTTTTTCGAGACTCTCTTTCTCCTGCTCTTTATTTTTTACTTCACTGTTTTCAGGGCTTTCTCTTTTTGCCATTCTTTCCATTCTAAATTCAAGGTTGCGCTCCATCATTTCTTTGAGCGTACTTGTTTCCTTCCCATCACGCTTTAGCCGTTCTGTTTCTTTCTCTAAATCTTTTTTGAGTGTGTCCAACTCCTTTTGCTCCCGGATTTCCCTAGCTCGTTGAAAATATTCTCTTTGCTCTTGTAATTTTTGTTCTCTTTCCATATTCTTTATGTTTTTCAGTGTGTATTCCTTCCCTAAGCTCGATGAATTGTAATACGTTCCATTTTTTTCAATACCATAGCCTCGCATTTTATTAGTACCTTTTTGAAAGTACGTTGTGATTCCGTAACCCGCTTTCTTTAAATTCTCGAAATATCTTTCCTGATCAAATTGTTTGTTCTTAGTCGCACTCAATGCTGCGGCTCTCAAATCTTTGCGAAGATCCTCAAGACTTATAACTTGTTTGCTCTCGTTTTTGACTTCCTTTCTATTCAACGCGGATAGAGTAACGTCCTTTCCAATCTGAGAAGCATTATAGAATATTCCATCTTTCTCAACTCCATAACCACGAACAGAACCAGTTTCCTTGTTAAAAAACTCTTTAACTGTGTAGCCTGTCTTCCGCAGTTCTTCAAAAAATTTTTTTTGATCAAGTTTATTAACCTTATCCCTGGACACTGCCGCGGCTTGTTTTATGTCCTTACTAATTTGACTAAGTGTTCCTGGTGCTTCTGTTTCTAAACCTCGTTCTTTATTTACCTCTCTCGCTTGCTTCAACCCTCTTTCGAGGGCAATCTCATTACCTATTCTCTGGCTCATGTTTAGCTCATTTCCGTTGCGATAAATTTGTCCTAATTCATCAACTCGGTTGACAACCATGTGCAAGTGCCGGTGTTCTCTATCATCGTGCAAAAAAACTATTGCTTCATACTTTTCGAGGTCTGCTTTATGCCGGAAATCATTTGCTATACTTTTCCAGTCGTCCAGTGTAAGTTTGGCTCCGTCATCAATGCTTGGTGAGATAATGATGTGAGCTGTTAAATTCCTTGCTCGTCCCTCAAATAGGTTTTGTGTGGACCTCATTTGCAATTCATAATCTTGAACATGTTCTCCTACAAGATTGTGAGTTTCTATAATCTGGGATTCATCCTTCAGGTTATAGCCTAAAGTAGCACCTATGCTAATATTCGATTTCATTTTAGCAATCATATCCTATTGATTACCCTTTCAATTCCTTTAACTGTTTGTGCCACCTGGTCGAGCAACTGAGGGGACTTGTCCCGGATCAGACTACTGATCCGGTTAAAGTGTGTTTTATATTCCAGAAGAGTTTTGAGCAATTCCCGCGCTTCAACTTTGTCAGCCTTTTGTACTGGCGCCTTCACATATCCCTCAGTGATCATTTCTCTCATAAAGTCCGAATCTTTGAGGCCGTTGGCTTTCTCCAGGTTCTTTTTGAATTTCTCTTCCTCATAGTCATTCAACCAAACTGTGTGTTGGTGTCTCCTTACAAGTTTCGGGTCTGTTTTCTTGTTCATGGTCGATTCATCTAACTCTCCTTTTCCCCTTTAGCTTTTGTTCCCCTGTTTGCCTCCTTTTTTGGGTCGGTTCATCTGGCTCTCCTTTCGATTTGTTGTTGGGCTCTGGGGGGAAGCGGCCTGCCGCTGGGGGCTCGCCCCCCTTTCGAGCGAAGCGAAGAAACAAGAAGAAAACCGTAAGGTTTTCAATCTTGCCGTTTATATCTTCGAAGTTAAATATACGCTAATTCCGATTGAATACGACTTAATTATGACGAATTTTTTTCAATTTGTTTTATTTTGTTGCAAATCGTTTTAAATTAGCATCGTAATTATACCGTATTGTTTTAAAAATGACTCAAAAAAAACATGGATAAGGGAATTATTAAGGCTTGGCTTCTTGAAAAAAAAACAGGGGTCTATTCGGTCATTGTAGAAACTTACAATGAACAGGCGCTCTCTCTAAAACCCTCTCTTTTCATTGACTGGTTAGCCAGGGAACTTGGGGTAAAAACAGAACAGATCAGTCCTACGGGTGTTCGCTCTGCTATTAACCGTTTTCGTTCTCAAGCCGAGACAAAAAAGCCAGCTAAAGGGGATAAAAACACGAAGAAAAACAGTGGGGATTTTGATACCGAAATACCGGAAAGTTTCAACTTCAAATAAAACGGGAAAGGGCTGACCCGTTAAGATCAGCCCAAACATGATTCACTTAAACTGTCCAAAGTAAAAATGAAACACAAAACAAATGTACTACCTCTAACCGGAAAGGGAAAAAGAATGATATCCCCTATTCGTTTGCTCCCGCTTTTAGCGGCTCTCGCGTTACTAAGCTGTGATGATCGCTTTGCGGGTTTAGAAAAAGATGCTCCACCCGTTACGGTTCTTCCAAAGATTTATCTGAAAGCAAATCCACTATTAAAAGCCTTGACTGACTCGGTGAAAATTGGATATGTTGAATACGGTGCAAAAAATGTTTATCCGCCCTATGAACTAAGAATTGATTCTAAGGCCTACGGCTCTTCGTCTGTTACTATAACAGAGCTTGGTGAAAGGGACGTAAAAATTAACGGATCACCTTTAGCCTCATTCCAAAAGGTTGATTTTGTTGACTCGACACACTTTGAATTTAAAATCAGGCCTGACACCATAGGTTCATATGATATTTCATTTGTAGTTACTGACTCGAAATCGAATAAAGATAATGCTTCCGTTAAGCTTACTGCTTTTGATAATCTATTGCCGGTCGCGACTTTCACTGTTAGTTACGCAGATGGGAAAGACAAGCATAGATTTAAATTTGATGCTTCCAAAAGTTATGACAGAGATGCGAAGTTTGGGGGCAAAGTCATTTCCTATTCTTGGTTAATCGATGGCCAGTTTCCGACTAACACTGATCCTGAGCTTTTGATGACTTTGCAAAATGGAATTTATATAATCGGTCTGTCTGTAACAGATAACGATTATGGAATAAGCAAGCTTTATTCAATCATGCTTGTAGTCAATGAAAATTCATTCACCTTTTAAAATTTATCAACTCAATGAAAAATATTTTGTTTCTCTGCATGTTCTTATCCGTTGTGCATGTGTTCTCGCAAAGTGCAACGTTTGATCAGAAAAAAAATATCGATGTTCTCCGGACGGATCCATTCAATGAGGATCTGTACAAAAAAGTAGATCTCTTAAGTGTTGTGAAAAATACTACTCTCGAAATTTCTTCCGGCAAGAATGATCCTAAGCTTTTCATTATCCGAAGCGTTGCAAAGAAAAATTTGGGCGATGTGTACGGAGCCATTAATGATCTCGATAAAGTTGTAAAACTGACAGAAGCTAAAACTGACGAGTTGTTAACAAGATCGTTGATACAGCGAGGAATTTTCTTGTATGCTATTGGCGAAAAACAAAAAGGTTGTCTCGATTGGAGTAGAGCCGGTGAGTTATCAACTGATAGTGAAGTGTACAGAATGATTCGCGTGTTCTGCAAAGTAGAATTAGAATTAAAAACAAGTGAAGAAAAAGAAATCATCAATAACAATTAAACCTCAAAAAAAAAATATCATGAAAATTTTCGTTTTACAAAGTAAGGGTGGCGTTGGTAAAAGCTACATTACAAAACTTCTTTCGCTGAAGGCCGATAAAGAAAAGCTGAAAACTTACTTCATCGATGCTGATAATGCCTCAGCTACCACCACTAAGTTCTTTAAGGAAATCGAGGGGAAGAAAAGTCCATACATCTTCTACAAATCGGAAAACCTTATGGGCGGCGATAAAAAGATCGACAGAACTAAATTTGACAATCTGCTTACTCAAATTGAAAAACTGGAAAATGTAGTAGTTGATTTTGGTGCAGCTTCTTCCGAACAACTTTTGTACTACATACAAG
>CAZNCO010000425.1:0-4568 GCA_964571345.1 uncultured Ohtaekwangia sp. | reverse complement strand
CGGGATTCAGAAGATAATTATGAATTTTGAAATTGAAAAATATTTGATCACTGCGTTTTTTTTTGCTGATGAGCCTGGCCCATAAATCTTCTATTGGCGTCCTTCTTAATGATGAAAGCAAGTTCGTTAAGTCGGAAATACCAAAGTTGGTTCAATTGCTTTTTGGGAAGGTCATATAGGAATTGTCTCAGAAGTGGACGAAGAAAGTGGTAAATTTAAACTTGTTCACGCGGCCAATTCAAATAAAGGAATCTAAGAAAATAAAGATTTTGCTATAGCTGATCAATATAAACCCGGGGGAAAATTCTATGGTTTTTATAGTCCAGTTGTCGAAACAAAAGACGGCAAGGAGATTGATATCACTAAGCAGTCTATGGATAGTCAGCCCAATGTGAATCCTAATCAAACTCCTTATGTTGAGCAAAAAAAAGTACAGCAAACAAAAAAGGATAAAACAACTACCTCAACTACAAATCAATGACCGGAATAAGGCATCTGATGTTATGACCCCGATCTACCTAAAAGAGACAGATTCGTTGATCAACATCGAGTCACTTGATGTTGATCACCCCCTTTGGGACACTAATTATGTAAGGAACTACGATGTCAATAATTTTGATGAGATGTTGAAAATGTCAATAGTTTACCGAGATTCAATTAGTTTAATTATTCGTTCATTCAAAAATGAGATGGACAAAAGAAGATGTCTTGATTTGAATACGCGAACAAAAATTGCGGCTGCTTTGGATTCTGTAGTTAGGTATCACGACATGTATGTAAAATGGTCACAAGAATGCGAATTCATTTCTTATCGAAATGGAAAATCTGCCGGAAGAAATAGTTTAGACCTTAAACTTTTCCTTTATCGCAGATTCTTAAACTACTTAAAACATTTGACAAACACTCTTTTTTCTGTTTACTTAGATGCTGCTGTTTTGAATTGCAGTCAGTGAGCGATAATTCATCGTACTCAAGAATGGTGATTACACAAAGTATTTCTACATAGAAGGGCAACGCATTGTTCTAAGCTTGGCTGAGGCTGGGACAATAACGGCCCAAGGTCCGTTGAAGATAGCAGGAAATGGCAAAGTGGATTATAATGCAAAGAGGCAGCAATTCTCAGATGGCATCGTGAAGAACTTGAAATTCCTAGGAGCGGATGGACAAATCTTAACGGCTGGCAAGAGTGGTAAAGTACCACGAGGGCAAGTGAACGGAACGGGAAATGTCATCGAGGCATTCAGATATTTCTTCCATCCTGACCATTTGGGAAGTACTTCGTACATAACCGATGCATCAGGAGAAGTCTATCAGCATCTCGAATATTTTGCCTTTGGGGAGACGTTTGTAGATGAGCACTCTAATACAAACAGAACACCGTATCTATTTAACGGAAAAGAGTTGGATGAAGAGACGGGGTTGTATTATTACGGTGCTAGGTATTATGATCCGCGGATATCCATATGGGAATCAATTGATCCTTTAGCTGAGAAATATCCAGGCGTAGGTCCTTATGTTTATGCCCTTAGTAACCCAATTATTCTATCAGATCCTGATGGAAACAGTCCTATTTCTGTTTTGGCAAAAATGATTGCGAAACAAGGAATAAAGATTGGGTTGAAAAAATTTGCTAGAGAGCAAATCCAACATAGACTTCAGACTTACATGTCAAAAAATCTTGCTAAACAGTTTATAAAAGACTTGGATGATGTATTGGAAACGCTAGATAATACTTGGTGGGAAACTGCGTTAGAGTTAGTCCCCGTGGCTGGGGATCTTTAAGGTGCTACTAAATTTGGAATGAAAATAGCTAAGGTTTATAAGAAAATGCAAGACTTAGAGAATAAGTATGTAGAGAAAATTTACGATGCCCTTCCTGAAAAATTGAAGAAAGAGTTCAAGGAAGCTATGCGAAGGAAAGGAGTTCGAGATGCCAAAAGAGATCAAAGAGCAGGAGTAAATGTAGAAGGAGAAATCTACTCCCCATCAAAAAAGGGAGATGCAATTGAGGATCGCATTGAAGGGCACCACAAAGACTTTGTTAGTGAAGACCCTTCTAAGATGACAGATCCGAGAAATATTAAGTTCATGAAGAACAAGGATCATAAAAAATTGCACGCCTCCAACCCTTCAAACTAACTATCATATGAGATCGAATGACAAAAACAAAATATTTGAGTTGGGCCAATGGGTTGGTACAGAAGACGGCTATGGCCAAATCTTGGATATTAGGCCGCTATATGTAGAAAATTATGAAACAGATCGAAGAGAAAGGAAGAATGGAGAATTCATAAGAAACATTTTTATTTGTAAAATACTCTGTGACTTTAACGGTAAGGTCAAAACAAAAATCAGAGTTTATACTTCGATAAATAATTTATCGAAGGAAGGTGCTGCGCTTGTAAAGGCAATTAAACAAAAGCAACCGAGTGACTATTTAAACTATATTATCTTCGATGATAAGATTGATGTTTGTAGGCAAATATTTTTGGACTACAAACTTCCTACTAAATCGGACGTAATAGTTGAAGAACTTAAACAGAAAATCTCACATATCGAAAAAGGACTTTTGCCAGCTTTTACCTTCAAAGAATTTTTAGAAAAATGTCGTGAGAATCAATTTTTAGTAGATGTTGAAAAATTTATTCCATACGGCTACACAATCAAGGAAGAAGAAAAGATTACTATAAGGTTGGATTCGTATCGCTATAAGGTTAAAGGAAAAGAGTCCGTGTTTCATCGAGTTTGGCTCTTTGGTTAATTCAGGAATTTTCTAGCCCGTAGTTAGCATAATGCCACAACTCGATGAACAGAAGTTCATCACGCAATGTGCTTGCGACCTTTTGAACAGGATGATTTCATTGGGTTAACCGGTGGCGGGAGCGTAAATTACAATTACCACCTCCTTGGCCGTTGTTGGTGTTAGTGTGTAGAAGATGTGGAGGCCCAACAACAAACCTAAATGAGTTGTTCTTTGAAATATTGTGCAATGGGAATCAACTCGTTTGGAAAGATGATGTGACTGAGCAAAGAAGAAATATTATCTGGGATGAAGAGAACCGAATCAGAGCGATAGAAGATAACGGAGCATTCTACCACTACGTGTATGATGCAAGCGGTGAGCGTGTGTTGAAAGGCCAAAGCAGTTGGCAAACAATATTTGTAAACGGAAACTGGAAAGGAGGCTCAGGCCAGATGGGCAACTACACAGTGTATGTCAATCCTTACATTGTTCTCAAAAGCGGTGGCTACACCAAGCACTTTTACACTGAAGGACAACGCATTGTATCCAAACTTGGAGGCGGTTAGTTACTGGTCGCTCTTTAAAGCTATATTACGATCACACATTGAATAAAATTTTTTAATATGAATGCATTCTTGAAAAAATTGTCGATGCTAATCCTGTGTTCGTTCGGATTTGGTTTTTGTATGACACCGGAACCTTACACGGATTTGGTTAACGAGCTAAAAAAGAAGACCATCTTTGTTGAATATAAATGGAGTACCTACAACATTGTCAACAACGTGAAAATCAAAGCTCCAATTATAAAAAGTGGGGTGTTCAGAAATATTGTGGAAGGAATGGTTAAAAGGGACCAAAGGTATGATTACTGTGACGGTAACAAGGGTGAAGTTTTCGTGACGTATAAAGTACTTCACCTTACTGATAACTTGATAAGCATACGTAAGGACATAGAGATCATGCACTGTTATCCAAGTGTTGTTCTTTACTCTAAATTCGTTAACGTTTTGACGGCCAATGGTAAGATCTTGTACTTGGGGCTGACCAGCTTTGATAAGGTAAAAGCCGATCTCCTTAAGGCTAAGCAACCTAATGACGAGTGCGTATACAATTTAGATGAACTCAAGCCCAATCTGTTCTTTCTAAATAATAAATTTTATGTAGATGTTATAGCAGATAAGGTTTGTGAATTACAGGCTCCGATTGAATTGAGCAAAAACCTTATCAAGTTTGATGAGGAGGATGAACCCAAAGAGGATTATCCGGGGCAGTCCCACAGTAATTTTATACCTTACTGGTTCCGATTAAGGAACCGGGCAATATAGACCATGGAAATGGAGGGGAACATATATGAAGGAAGACCTTTAGATAGGCAGGGCGCGCATGTTCAGCCAAATGAAGAACACAAAAATGAAATGGGTATTGTACTTCTTGCAGACTTATCTCAAGACAATGCTGGTTTAAAAAAGGGGCCGAAAGCTATCGAAGAATATCTGACTGGCAGTTCTACTGAAACACGGGCAATGGTAGAGTCACTGGTTAAACTAGTTTGATACTTGAGGCAGGAATATGGCATAGAATACCTTGGGGTGCATTTGGAAGTAAATAGTAGTGACAAAAAAGGCGAAAGGTATTGTCCGGGAAACATTGGAATGGAATTAGTGCAACTAATAAGGCAAGCCTTCAAGTATCATAGGCCGAAGAAATAGTTTTATGAAATTATATTGGTGCTCAGGAAAAATTAAGACTTTGTATTTAATCATAGCGATTGTGAAAGCTTACCCTATTTAGTAGCATCCAAAATTAAAGAATCCCAATTATAATC
>CAZNCO010000424.1:0-4582 GCA_964571345.1 uncultured Ohtaekwangia sp. | reverse complement strand
GGGTCTTGTTTCAGTTTTTCGTTGCCCCAGTAGGTAAAATTTCTGGTGCATTTATTCTTTCGTCAGCCCATTTCATTGCCTTGTTTAATTTGCGAAAGACCTTCACCGGCCCGATGATCTCTGTCGTATCCAGAAATTTCAAGAACGTCATGAGCGCAAGTTGCTGAACCCAATCGGGCATCACAAAAGCAGTACCTCGGAAGTTCGGTGTTATCAGGTCGCGATTGCGTTTAATCCAATTAGCTACCATAAAGCGATGTTCTGCGGTAGGAGGTTTAGACCCCGTCACCACGAAGATGGTTACGAATTTTTCTTTTCGCCTAAAGTACTGCTCGAGCTCAGCTAAATATCGAAGGGTGAGTTCCTTGTCAACCGGCTCTTCTGGATGAGTTGCCACCAATATTGGCCAATGTGTTTCATCAAATTCAATGGGCTGGTTCATGACAAATGAAAGTGCGAGATTTTTTTATCAATATATGAAAAAAGATTTGCCAACATTTCTTGGTCCTGGTAGTTAAAACAGCAGGCAGTAACTCAACCAAAAGATGGTTTAAGTTACCATGAGTTGAAATAGTCAGGTACTAGCCTCAACCGGCTCCCATACAACGCAAAATACTCGCCATCTACTAAAATGACGTTCGCGCGCGGAACGAGTTGTTTTATTTCATTAACGTGAATTGCGTTAAAAGGAAAAGGTTCCGATGAAAGGAGCACAACTTCAGGATTTAGCTTTTGGATTTCTTCCCTCGTGAGTTCCGGATAACGGTTTGTTGTTACGCAATTGACCCATCCGATTGTTTCAATCATTGAATGGATGAAGGTGCTTTGCCCAGCGGCCATCCAGGGATTTCTCCAGATCAAATACAAGACTCGCTGCGGCTTTTTTGGGGCGAGCCTTTTAAAATTCGATTGTATGTCAGCGATTAATTTATTTGACTGATTTAGTTTGTCAGTAAGTTCCCCGATTGATCGGATCATTGCTTCTGCATCTTTCAAATTGTTGACATCGCTCATCCAGACTGGATAGCTATGTTGAAGAGCCTGAATTCCGGCAAGGTAATTTTCTTCTTTATTCCCGATGATCAGATCAGGCCTTAATTGCTTGATCAGGTCAAAATCGAATTTCTTGGTTCCGCCTATTTTAGGTTTCGTTTCCTTCCACTTGGCAGGATGGATACAAAACTTGGTGATACCAATTACTTCGTCATCAAGACCCAGATCGTTGAGGAGCTCTGTTTGAGACGGAACGAGTGAAATAATTCTTTTTACAGGAAGGCTTAAATGCAGCTTATTTCCAAGCTGATCAGTCACCGTCCTAGCGGACATCCGGCTTCGGTTCAGTTAGATTAGAATCGCCATACTGGTCAGCTGACCAGAAACCTTAAGGGACGCTGCTGAAACAGAAGCCTGATTGATTTCAAACTTCAGTTTACCGTCCACTACTTTTAAATTAATGCAACTGCCTTTCTTACCAAGATTGAAACTATCTGTGATGGTAAGAACTGGCTTTCCAGATGTAGCGTTCTTGATATTTTCAAATTCTTTGCTCTTGTTTTTACCAATATAAACCACCGAGCAAGAGGCAGCTTCGCTGGCATCCGATAATTTTTTAATTGCGTACTTTTTAGAGCCTTTGGGCTTGCCATCGTAATATCCCTTCAGGGTATTGAATACATCATCTTCGCCAATTACACCCACCACAAACTCTCCTGGAGTTCCCTCGTCTGGCCATTGGATGTATTTTAGGAAATTGAAAATCATGGCTGCATGGATTTCATGCATGGGTTTTTCAGTCTGAGCTTGAATTTTAAGAATTCCAGCAGCACAGAAAAACATTAGGAGTGCCAACTTTCTCATAGGATTGCATTTTTTTGAATAAACAATAGTAACAAACTTAAGGAAAGAGAAAACCCTAGGCAAGCCCAGGGCTTTCTACACACAAACAAACCCAAATCTTAAATCAATATTGCCATGCTTGTTAAAGCACCTGATACTTTGAGGTTAGAAGCTTCGATCGCCTGTTGGTTCAACTCGAAGCGTAATTTTTCGTCTACTGTTTTGAAGTTAATGCAGCTACCTCTTGCACCCAATCCGTTTTTATCTGTTACAAGCAAAGTTCCTTTGCCTTTCACTTTGCCACTGATGGAGTCAAACTCACTGCTTTTTGATCTGTCAACGAATAGAACCTGGCAATCAGTAACTTCTGCAGCATTCTTAAATTTCTTAATCACATAGGTTTTAGCTCCTTTGGCTTTGCCGCCATACCATGTATTTAAAGTGTTAAAAATTTCATCGTTTCCAACCACTCCAATAACAAATTCGCCTGATTTGTCGTGGTCGGGCCATTGAACATACTTTACAAAGTTAAATACCATCATGGAGTAAACTTCATGAATTGGTCTTTCCTGGGCGTAGGTAAGTGAGCTTCCTAGTGCTATTGCCAACGCAAATACTAATACTTTCTTCATCTTACGGTTGTTTTTATTTCGTTTGTGTGATACAAAAGTAGGCCCTTCCGCTTGCGCGAAAGGGCCTACTCGATTCAGTTCCTTTCTAATGTAAGTTTTTCTTATTTTCTACTTAATGTACCGGTAATCATGGCCAGGCTTCAGTTGCAATAAAACCTCGTAAATAAGATTGATAACGTTTTCTACGTCTTCTTTGTGAACTGTTTCCACCGTGGTGTGCATGTATTTTAATGGCAGAGAAATCAATGCTGAGGCTACGCCTTCGGCAGAATAAGCAAATGAATCTGTGTCAGTGCCAGTTGAGCGTGATACTGCCTGCCGCTGGAAGGGGATTTTCTTCTTTTGGGCTACGTCCAAAATCATTTTCAATACATTGTTTTGAACGGCCGGGCCATAACACAATACCGGCCCAAGACCGCATTTCATGTTTCCACTCTCCTTTTTATTGTACATGGGAGATCCGGTATCATGCGTTACATCCGTACATATTGCCAGATCAGGCTTGATTCGCCTCGAAATCATTTCAGCTCCCCTCAATCCGATTTCTTCCTGAACTGCATTCACGATATATAAGCCATACGGAAGTTTCTTTTTGTTTTCGGCAAGCCTGCGGGTAACCTCAGCAATCATGTATCCACCCATGCGGTTGTCTAAGGCGCGGCCCACGAGGTAGTTTTTGTTCATCTCCATCAGTTCATCTACGAAAGTGATAACACATCCTACGTGCACGCCCATGGCTTCCACTTCTTTTTTGGATTCAGCTCCGATATCAATGAAGATATTTTTAAGAGAAGGAGCCTCTTCTTTTCCAGCATCTCGCACATGGATGGCGGGCCAGCCGAAAACACCTTTTACGATCCCTTTTTCTGTGTAAATATTAACACGCATGGATGGTGCAATTTGGTGATCGGAACCACCATTTCGCCTTACATAGATGTAGCCTTCGTCTGTAATGTAATTGACAAACCAACTGATCTCATCGGCATGCGCCTCAATTACAACTTTGTATTTAGCTTTCGGATTGATAACTCCTACGGCTGTTCCGTACACGTCAATAATCTTATCATCGATGTAGGGTTTGATGTAGTCAAGCCAGATTTGCTGACCTGACGCTTCAAAACCTGTGGGGGAAGAATTATTCAAATACTGAAATAAGAACTGTTTACTTTTTTTGTCCATAACCAAAAATTGTTTAATCCTTTTCAAAGATAGTGAATTCAAGTTCCTTAAAAATGATTAAAAAGAAAAGGCTGCTTATTTCGAAGCAGCCTTTATCAATTAAAAAGAACAGATGTTAAAATTTGTAAATCACTTGTCCAAGGAATGTCATACCCAACTGGCTGAATTGAGAACCATCGTATGTGGTATATGGATATCGATTGTTGAATGTGATAGCGTTGGTTATCCTGCTTAGCGTTGTTCCGTCACGGGAGTCTGTTCCGGTGTTAAGCAACGCTTCGCCTGCGGCACTAATGGCCTTATAGTGCCACTGAGGAAGAAGATCGAAAATGTTTGATACTGTTAATGAGAAAGTAGTACGGTCGTTCGCTTTAAAACCAATAGCCACATCGGTGAGTACCCGGGTGTCGAAGGTAACCTGAAGATCGTTGAGACGAGAAACTCCGCCTCCATCAAAATCTGAAAGGTCAATATTACTGAACGTGGTTGGTCCTATAATTGTATTGTTCACGTTGAAGTTCCATTTTTTAACAATCAACTCGCCCCCCACTATATATTTATATTTAGGACGGCTGGTGAGCATTAAAGCTTGTTCAGTGGCAGTAAATATTGACCCCCCGGCTTTGGCAATAGAGGTTGGTGCTTTGGGTGATCCAATCAACTCATTTGAAATTGTGTAGTTTCCTGCAAAGTTGATGTTCAGTATATTCTCGCCAACTGAAATGTTACGATAGCTTCCTACGAGATCCAATCCTTGTGTGCGTGTGTGAACGCCATTGATGAAGAAACTGATACCTGTAGATCCTACTGAATTGCGAAGCGCATCAGGTTGGGCATTTACACCTTGGCTCACCTGAGCACTGTAAACGATTCCATCGGTAATGTCTATATAATCGTAATCAAAAGTTAAAGAAAAGTTACGAATGGGGATACAA
>CAZNCO010000423.1:0-4599 GCA_964571345.1 uncultured Ohtaekwangia sp. | reverse complement strand
GTTGATATACAGCCCGTCTATCATCATTGCCTCGGATTGATACTGTTTGGATTCACTCATCGTATCAAACGCCTTTAGCATCATCAAAACATTCAACAACAGAAGTGTACCAAATGCAAGTAATAGCTTTACCCTTAGTTTTAAATTCAAAATCCAATGCAGCATACCCATGAGTTATTTTGTTTATGAATGATTCGAGAATTTTATTTGATGATGGATTCGACTAATACCCTGACTGATGAACCCAATGGCAACAAGAAGTTAGTTTTTCGTCTCAACACGATTACAAGTTGAACACCATGAACGGAATTTAAATTCTGTTAGTCATTTCTTTTTCATTACGTTTTCTTAGCGAAGAATTAATCGTTTCTTACATGTCATTAACAGAAATTTTTCTTATATAAAAGGGCTTGTTATATGAAGAGGGATACTTCGTTTTCGTTTCCAGCCTGTCGGGTTTTACGATTGCAGACTTTAAACTAACAGCTGTTAAGAAACCATAGGTTCAGCTTTGAATTGTAAAGGCCGAGGCGAGCAAAATTTTAATTCCTTTATGTTGAAGATCATGCCAAGGTTATTTGGGTTAAATCCCGGTACAACAGTTTTACTATTATCAAGGAGCTTTTATTTGGTATCGCTTCGGTAATTCTGATTTTACATGACGGCCTTTTACTTAACGATTTCGTAACATACGCCTTCTGTTAGGGTAATAGTGTGGCGGCACCTTTGCAGCAAATATTAAAGCTGCATGAAACGATTATCACTACTCTTATTCGTCATCCTGATCTCAGGTATTTCGTCTTTCGCACAGGTAACAACCAGCGCGGTAGGCGGAGTAATCTTAGATTCAAAAGGAGAAAGCTTGCCTGGTGCTACTGTGCAAGTTGTTTACCTTCCAACGAACGCCTCTTCTGGTATTGCTACCAACCTTGAAGGCCGTTATACCATCGTAAACCTTACTCCGGGTGGTCCTTATGAAATTACAATTAGTTTCGTGGGCTATAAGACAGAAAAATTTAATGATGTTTATTTGAAACTGGGTGAAACTCTTAAACTAGATGTGACACTTAAAGATGAGTCGCAACAACTGGCGGAAGTAACTGTAGTAGGAGTAAACCAGGAAGCAACAGAGAAAATTGGATCCGGCACCAATGTAGGCCGTGAACAAATTACTTCTCTCCCAACACTAAGCCGCAGTTTTTCAGACTTTACGCGTTTGACACCGCAGAGCAGCAACAACTCTTTTGCTGGAACTAACTTTCGTTATAACAACATTACACTTGATGGCGCTATAAATAATGATGCGATTGGATTCAGCCCCTCATTAGGCGGTATCAGTGGAACAGCTAACCAGCCAGGAAGCAGTACCCGTACAAACTCATTCAGCTTGGATGCTATACAAGAAGTACAAGTGCAAATTGCACCTTATGATGTATCACTTGGAAACTTCACCGGGGGTAGCATCAACGCAGTTTCCAGAAGCGGATCTAATATTGTAACGGGTTCGGTGTATGCTTTCGGAAGGAACGCTGCAATTACTGGTGCTTACAAAGGAACTGATAAAGTAGGTGACGGAAGCATGCCAAGTTCTTACTATGATTACCAGACAGGTTTCCGCATTGGATTACCAATCATCAAAGACAAATTATTTTGGTTTACCAATGAAGAAGTTACCAACAATTCCATCCCGGTTTTATTTCCTGCAGGTGCTCCAAACTATCTCATGGATCAGGCAACCGCTAACCAGATCATTCAGAAATTACAAACCATGCCTGTGAGTCAATACAATCCTGCCGGGGGTTACGATCCAGGTGCGATTGGCGACTATAACATTTATGCTAAGTCACAGAAATTCTTTAACCGCTTTGACTGGATCATCAACAAGAATCATTCACTCGCTATTCGTAATAACACGATCGTTTCAGAAGCCAGCAATCTTGAACGTTCTACTCAAGAATTCCAATTTGGAAACTATGACTTCATTCAAAAAAATACCAACATCAGCACCGTAGCTGAATTGAAGAGCAAGTTTGGAAACACCGTAAGCAATAGCTTGATAGTAGGATATACCGATATTAAGGATACACGTGACCCACGCGGAAGCACTCTTTTCCCACAGGTGCAGATAAATGGTATCAATGGTGGTCACGTTCTACTTGGCACCAACCGCGAAGCAGGTATTTTCAATATGAGCCAAAAGACTTTTGAGTTCACTGACAATCTCAAGATTTTCAAAGGCAATCACATCTTCACGTTAGGAACGCACAATGAGTTTTACAACATCAACTATGTATTCCTCAATTCATGGAATGGCCGTTTCGACTATAGCAGTCTCTCCAATTTCTTGAATGATGCGCCTTCTCGCATGCGTGCTTTGTATAGTGCTACTGATAATACACGCTCTACTTTGTTGGATAACTCGCCTGCTAAATTCAATGTGTTCTTAACAAGCTTGTATGCACAGGATGAATGGGTGAAAGGGAAACTTACACTTACCTATGGTGTACGTGCCGATATGCCTATCTTACCTACCGGACCTAACGGTGCGGCTCGTGCCAATTTCCCTGATGCACCCGCCAATTACGGCAATACCTATACATATGGCACTCCAATTTCACAGATCAGCACAGATTATTTGAGCCAGGTTTATGTATCACCACGAATTGGTTTCAACTATGATTTGAAAGGTGATAAGAGCGTGATCTTCCGCGGAGGTTCAGGTCTCTTCACAGGTCGCATTCCATTCGCGTGGTTTGGCTATGCATTTGTAAACAATGGTTCTACGTTCAATGCGATGGATTTGAATCCTCCGAAGCCAATTTCTCCTGCGACTAATGTGCCTATGCCTACCGATCCAAATCAGTTTGGGGCATTTGCCGCAGCCTATGGTTCTAAGAACAGAACAGAGCTGGATTTGATGGACAAGAATTTCTCATTGCCAAGAATATGGAGAAGTAACTTAGCTGCTGATGTTCAATTAGGCAAAGGATATAAACTTACTGTAGAAGCAATCTATACTAAGACATTGCAGGATGTAATGATCAAGCAAGTAAACTTAAAAGACTCTGCAATGTATGCTACGTACGATGTTAACCATGAGCAACCTCTTTATCTGACTGGTGGTGCTACGGGCAATCGCGTAAGCAACAACTTCTCAAGTGTATATCTGATTACAAACACAGACAAAGGATATCGCTACCAGTTGACTGCGCAGATTTCTAAATCATACCCTTTTGGTTTGAGCTGGAACGCAGCTTATACGTATGGTGAATCAAAAGATATCTTGAACGGTATCCGCAACTCACCTGAGTCTGGCTGGCAAACAAACCAAGGATTGAATCCAAACAATATGTCATTAGCATATTCAAATTTTGATATTCGTCATCGGATCGTAGCGTCTGCTCAATATAAAAAGAGCTGGTTTGCCGGAACATCTTACTTGTCGTTGATTTTAACGATGCAGTCTGGTTCACCTTTCTCGTATGCAATCAACAGCAACAAGCTGACAGCAAATGGGCAGCAAGTGGATATGTTCTATGTTCCAAAGTCTGCTTCTGAAAATCCTTACAACTTCTCTGGCGCCAATGCTGCAGGTCAAGCGCAAGCCTTCGATCAATTCATTTCAAATGATAGTTATTTAAGTAGCCGCAGGGGCCAGTTTACAGAACGCAATGGTGCTCGTACTCCCTGGAACAATCAACTCGACCTGCGCTTTATGCATGACTTCCATTTGAATGTTGGCAAGAAGGTGAACACCATCCAGTTGACTTTCGATATCATCAACTTTACCAACATGCTGAATAAAGATTGGGGTGTTTATTACTTCACTCCAAACACCATCAACTCTTCAGTTGATCCTGGCTTGTCGATTAACAGCCGCGCGATAAGCAACGGTCAAATGGTTATAAACGGATCATATGCTACGCCAAAGTCTACTTATTCAATTGATCAATTCAGTTCACGGTGGCAGGCACAGTTAGGTGTGAGATATATTTTCTAAGAACGTTTTAGGGTAGGTTAAGGTATAAACCCCGGCTCGTCTGGGGTTTATTTTTTTAGTTGATTTTTCTCAATCGCTCTTTGTGCGTCTCCATCACTTTTTTTATTTGCAAAGTGGTATTGGCAAGTGAATCCTGGGCTTTTTTATTTTTTTCAATTTTTATTTTCAATGCTTCGTGTTCCAACTGGTTTGCCTGGATAGATTTTTCGAGTTGAATTTTTTCCTGTTCGTTGCTTGCTAGTTGAAGGTTGAATTCTTTGTTCTGATTTATGAGTCTTTGTTTTTGTTTTTCTACTGCCTGAGTAGCCTGCGTTGTTTCATCAATTTGCTTTTGAACCTGAGCGCGGTAAAACTGAACACCAAATTGGTATACCAATCTTTCGGTTTGTTTCGAAATAAAATCCTGATCTTTTTCATCCCACTCTTTGGCGAGATAGCCGAGCCATACGCGGGTTTTATTTCCATTTTCAAAACTATACGCGTATAATGTGCCCTTGTAAATCGTGCCGTTGAATACCGGTTCAGTGATCACCACCGGATCAGAAGAAAATAACTTTACTTTACCAAGATCTTTTAAAAACTTTGTCCAGATTGAATTG
>CAZNCO010000422.1:0-4600 GCA_964571345.1 uncultured Ohtaekwangia sp. | reverse complement strand
TGTCAGTTCTTCTAACGGCTTCAATAAACATTTCCCGTCCACGCTCAGCCAACATATCTTTGTCCGTCATTGACGAAAAAGTTGATACACCCGCACGGGTTCTAAGCTGGTTGACCAAAGCTAGCGCTGTAGGATCACTCCAATTGTTATTTAAACGCTGAAGCGCCTCAGCCTTATTAAGCAGTACTTCTGCATATCTTAACAAAGGAAAATCATTATCAGCATTTGGTGTTTGTCCATGCACAAAGGAATATTTTCCAAATCTTGCACCACCAGATCGCCATGCATTTGGAGCCAATTCATTGATGTGTGGTTTATAAACAATAGGAGCGCCATCTGGATCTCCTCTGGTAAACGCTAGATCCAAAATTGGTGTAGTCCCGTCCGCTGCGTATTGAGGACCAGCAAGAAAATTAGCTTGTCTTCTCACATCAGCTGGATCATACGAATTGTAAAAATCCTCCAACGTTGAGAATCCATTCCATGGTTGTTGCTGCAATTTATAAGTTAACTGGGAAGGATAATGTAGGGTCATATATGGCCATACTGCTCCACCACCCGTTACCCTATCGAAAGGAACAACAAAAATCATTTCTTTTGTAGCCCCGGTGTTACAACAATTAGATGGAGAAAACACATCAGCATAGTTAGATGCAAGACTATACAAACCTGAATTAATAACTGCATCCGCTGCGTCTATTGCTTTCTGATATTGCTGGGTACCTGTGTAAACCAGAGCATTCAAGTACAACTTTGATAAAAAGGCATAAGCCCCTGCTTGATTTACCCGACCATAATCCTGAATTCCGGTCGAAAGGTCAGGAATAGCTGCAAGAACCTCAGATTCTATAAAGCTAAACACCTGTGCCCTGGTAGACTGATCAGCTGCTGGGATTGTCTCGGTAATGATTGGCACATTACCAAAAACATCCATTAATCTCCAGTAGTAATAAGCACGCAAGAAACGCAGTTGAGCCTTTTGATTGGCTGAGGGCTTGGCACCTTTACCATCGATATCAACGATTAATGAATTGCATATACCAATTCCGGTATAGGCCTGAGTCCACGTGTCATTAATAGCCCATGTTGCGGGTGAAAACTGATGCTGATGAATTCTAATATACAAGCCCCCATCATACCAGTCGCCCCCTTTTTGGGTAATAACGGCCTCGTCTGTACCGCCTTCTTGCACGGCAAAGAAGCCACCGTTCGTTGCAATACCATTAAACAAATTGTTGAATGCAGCCGTCATTCCATCATTTGGAGTAGGCTTATTTTGGTTGTCAGATTGACCAACTCCCAAATTGTCGATATTAGCCTTCGTAGAAAATTGTCCCGGTAAATTTTCATCCAAATTAGTACACGACATGCCGGTTGCCATTATCGCAACCATTATATACATCGCTATCTTTTTCATATCAGTCATGTTATTATTAGTTTATTTCCTTTGGCCATTTTAAAATCCGATGTTCACACCAAAGGTGAAAGTTCTCGCAGTAAAATAATTACTCCTTCTGTCGATACCTGAGGAGACAACACTTGCAAAGCCAGTTTGTTCAGGGTCAGTCAATGACGGATCTGGATCTATCCCTGTGTAGCCTGATATGATAAACAGATTCTGTCCGGATCCATACAAACGAAGATTCTTCACAGCTGATCCTGACTTCATCTTAAAATTGTATCCGATTGTCATGTTATCTAGTCTGAAGAAGTCAGCTTTCTCAACATACAAGGAGCTGTATTGAGCAGATGTCAAGCCTGGAACTGCTTTGCTTGTGGTAACCCTGTTATAAGAGTTAATGGCACCAGGATCAATCGGCTCATAAAAAGCGCGGAACTGGTTAACTAAACTGTGTCCGAATGCTGCCCTGAAAAAGACGTTAAAATCCCAGTTCTTATAAGTCAATCTATTAGACCATCCGATCTCCATAGTTGGAATACCAGAACCTAGTTTGGTGAAATCGCCAGAGACTAGTGCGTTTGCTGGGTTAGCGTCAATTTTACCATCTCCATTCAAATCCTTAAATACAGGAGCTCCTTTCGCTACACCTCCTGGATTTTGATTTGATCCGTCCCCGTTGCCCTGTGAAACGTGATCAAATACGGGTCCCCATATCTGGCCGATCGATTGGCCCACATCCAGGCGAATAATATTCGTACCATTTTGACCAGGAGCTCCGAAATCTGCATACATAGAGTGTGGCGTAATAAAGGAGGTCAAGTCGGTTCTGTAACTTGAGAGTACCACTCCTGGAGTCCACTTCACTGCACCAATTTGTAGATCATTATAATTTACACTGAACTCAATCCCTTTAGTATTTAACGAGCCAGCATTTTGCCACTGATATTGGTTGGTGGCCCCGCCAGCTTGCGTTGCATCCAATAAACGATTAAGCAGAGCATTTGTAATGTCGCGATTGTACACATCTAATGTACCCGTAATCTTTCCATCCATCAAACCAAAATCAATACCAAGGTCCGTTTCAGCCTTTTGTTCCCATTTCAAATCAGGGTTGGCTTTCGTATTAAGCGAAATGGCTCCACCAGACGCATTTGAGTAACCATAGTTAGCTTGTGAAAGACCACCCGATGGAGGAAGTGAACCTGTAACACCGTACCCTGCCCTAAATTTCAATTGCGACACATTATTCAGTTGAAGGTATTTATTGAGATCAACACCAGCACCGAATGCCACAAAGGTACCCCACTGGTTATTTCTACCCAATTTTGTTGAACCCTCCTGACGCACTGAAGCATTAAAATAAATAGCCTTATCAAACATCACGTTAACACGCATGAAACCAGCAATAATTTTATTTAGCGGTGTCTTGCTACTGGTAATATTTATACCGTTGCTTCCCGTGATGCCTGAGAGGAGATCTCCAGAGTTTTGAAGCTGATTGGTTCCCAACAAATCATTCGGGAAATTACCTGTCTGAACATACAAATCTTTGAATTGTTGCTCTTGATAAGAGTAACCACCCGTTGCTGTCAGATCAAGTCTGTCAAAAGACTTTGTGTAGGTTAAGTAAGTTTCGAACAGGGTAAAGTTATCCTGTGATTCATAGCGGGTAGCCAAACCATTTCGGTTGAAACCGTTATTATATAACGAATTTGAGGGCGAGTACTGGTCTTGGCTTAAAGTAGTATACTGCTGACCAAAGTTCACCGTTGCGGTAAAATCCTTTGTGATTTGATAATCAACCTTTGCCCCTAAGTTTATATTTCTTGAAACCCCTTTGTTACTATTTTGATTTATAATAGCTACCGGATTGTAGTTATCAAATAAAATTGCCTGGTAATAACTTCCGTTGGGGAAATAAACCGGGGCCGTTGGATTGTACAATGAGGCATATCTAAATGCGGAAGGGTATGAATAATTTATATTTCTGTTTGTAACTGACATGTTCGCATCAATGCGAAGCTTACCGTCAAGAGTACTGTGCGTTACGTTTGCACGCGCATTAATTTGATCCCATCCAGATGTTTTCAATATACCATTAACATTTCTGACATTGGCCGACATTCTGTAGGTAGTGTTCTCATTACCCCCTGAAACACTCAAATTGTTGACAGTTGAAATACCAGTTTGCGAAACAAGATCCTGCCAGTCGGTTTTTGATCCAAGGTCATTACCACCCGCGGCAACATACTGCTCAGGCGACATTACTGGGATTTTCTTGTAAATCGAAGCTGCTGCTACATAGCTGTTAAAATCCACTTTTGCACCTCCCTTTTTAGCACCTCTTTTTGTGGTAACCAAGATTACACCAGCGGAACCTCGGCTTCCATATATAGCCGCAGCAGAACCATCTTTCAAAACGTTAATGCTCTCAATATCATTTGGGTCGATATTATCCAATGTTGCACCAAGCACTCCATCAACTACAATGAGGGGTGCTGAGTTAGCTCCAAAAGAAGAAAGTCCGCGCAAGCGGATCGTAGCTGACTGGTTGGGGTCGCTACCCTTATTGTAAATACTAAGCCCTGCTACTTTACCTTGAAGTAATTGAGTAGGATCATTGACGTTTCCCTTATTAAATTGTTTGGTGTCAACAGTAGTTACGGAACCAGTAATCTCTTTCTTTTCTTGGGAACCGTAGCCTACGACAACAACTTCGGAAAGAGCCGTTACATCTGATACCATCTTCACGGCAAGAGAAGTCTGGCCCCCAACAACTACTTCTTGGGTGGTATAACCAACAAAAGAAAAAACTAAGCTGGCATTCGATCCAACACTTATCGAAAAATTACCGTCAGCGTCTGTTACCGTTCCATTTGTTGTTCCTTTCTCCAGGATATTAACTCCTGGAATAGCTGAGCCGTCATCAGATGACGTTACCTTACCTGTTACCGTTTGCTGGGCAAATGCTCCCAAGGAGCAGCACACCAACATCAGCGACAAGTACCTGCGTGCGTACAGATACAATTTGATCATAATTGAATTGATTTAGGGTTAGAGAAAACGTACTAAAAAACATAATCTTTCGAATTTCGCTGTAGAACTACAATTTACCAAAGCATATCAACTAAAAAGCGAAATATTTTTCTCGCAAACGTTGACGTAAATGTTACGCAAACGTTTGTTTAACATGTAATC
>CAZNCO010000421.1:0-4617 GCA_964571345.1 uncultured Ohtaekwangia sp. | reverse complement strand
AAATGTATAGGTGCCAGGCGTAGTGATCATTTCAAATATGAAATCCCCCATCAGCTGACCACTAGCTTGCGTAACACCTGGAACTGGTATTGTAGCCTCCCCACCCAAGGAAGTGCTGAGCTTAAGCGATGAAACACCATTTTGCGCACCTGTAAATTTGAGATTACCACTCACGCTGAAATGAGGAACGTTGGTGATAGCAATGGAATCTGTACTATATGTGAGGTTAGAAATAACAAATGCGGGAATCACCTTCTCCTGGCTTTGCTTTGAACAACGGATAGGCAGCAATAAACTCAAGAGGAAAAGGCGGATCCAAATGGAAAGACCGCAATTCATACGAGAAAGGTAACACGCTCCATGTCCGCAAATGATGACTGCTGTCAGCGGGGAGACAGATCGTTGTCTTAAGCCGCGTAATGGTCGTCAGAAACACCTTTTGGGCTACGATTTTATGCCTTATTTTTAGGTTATAAATATGAAACTCTTATGAAGCAAAGCCGCAGAAATTTCCTCGCCAAGAGCGCGGTACTGGCTGTAGCAGCTAACCTATCCTTTAAAAATACCAAAGCTATGTCAAAATCAAATCCACCACTCGTTCACCACGTTTTTTTCTGGTTGAAAAATCCGGGCTCAAAAGAAGATCAACAAAAACTAGTAGAAGGAGTTAAGTCTCTTGCAAAGATTGAAACGATACGCCAATTGCATGTTGGTATTCCTGCCTCCACTGAAAAAAGAGATGTGGTGGATAATAGTTATGCTGTTTCAGAATTAATGTTTTTTGATGATATAGCCGGACAAAATATTTACCAGGATCATCCTATTCACAAGAAATTCATTGCCGAATATTCACACTTATGGGAAAAAGTAATTGTGTATGATTCGATGACGGTAAAATAGCTCGAAAAGAAAATACCGGACACTTGGCGCGTTGACTAGTGTCAGTATCTTCGATATAAAAAAACTCTGTCACTTTCTTAAATAAGGCTTCAACGCCTTCGCCCAAAGTTCGTAACCTTTTTGATTCATGTGCAGGCTATCTTGAATAAAGATCTCTTTAATAGGTTTGCCATTTTGCATCATCAGGTGATACACATCTATAAAAGAAGTTCGCTTCTGATGTTTCAAAAACAATTCGATATTCATATTTCCTTCTTCATATTTAGCAAACAGTTTGTTCCTACTTGGGCTAGGTTTGAGTGACACATATGTAACAAAAATATTCTTATCGCTTGCCCGGATCATCGTAAATAATTTTTTAAATCGGTTCACCACAGTGTTCACTGAAAGGGTGTCGTTGTAAGCAAAGTCATTTTCACCACAGTAGATCATCACTTGTTTAGGATGGTATTTGGGAACAATCCTATTGAAATAATATATCTGATCCTCCAAAGTAGAGCCACCAAACGCACGATTCAAAACTGGGTAGCCAGGAAAGCATTCTTTCAGATGGCTCCAATAAGTGAAGGATGAACTGCCAATAAATAGAATCGGGTTTTTTGGAGGTGCTTGTATGCTGTCGAGTTTTTCAAACTCCTTCACTTCGTTCTCAAACGGTATTTCTTTCTGCGCTTTGGCACATAATGCAACAACCGACAAGAAGAAAATAATTCGAGAACACATAAAAACTATTTGAAGAACCGGAAATCAAGAGCCCACTTAATCGGGCCAGTAAAAATAAAAATGATGACAAGCACAGCAAACAGAAACGGATGCTGCTCTTCATAGTAAAATCTCCCATTGCCAATGAAGAAACAAAAGAACAACATATAGAATTTTCATATTTAGTATAGATACACAAAGACGTTTGGCATAAGCGCATTTTTAACATTAAGTCACAAGAAGGAAGACCTAATCCCTAATGCATGATTATTCCCCCAGCCATCTCTTCAAAGACGAAACTTTCTCCCTGCTTAGATCGATTTCAAGATTGAAGGGCGGTTTCAAAATCACGGTCATGCCTTTGTGAGTAGCCTTCACTCTGCCTACCGAGTTAATATGAATCAAATGCTGGCGGTTCACGCGAAAGAACTTTGAAGGGTCAACAAGCGATTCAATTTCATCCAGGGTCGAATGTTCGCTGATCAGCTTCTCATTAGCAAAGGTGAAGAGATAAATGAGTTCTTGTTTCTGAAAGAATGCGGCTTCTTCTGTGGTGATCGGCACCAAACTATTTCGCTGCACACAAAGAAAACGTTCTTTGTATTTTTGAGGTTCACCTTTCAACTTACTAAGCAGATCATTCAATTGCAGATTGACCGCAGAGGAAGCTGTAACATTTTTGTATTTGAGGATAGCGGCCTGTAGCTCTTTGAGGTCAACCGGCTTTAACAAATAATCGATGCTGTTCAGTTTAAACGCACGGATTGCATATTCATCATAAGCTGTTGTAAATATCACCGGGCAGTTAATATTCGATTTCTCAAAAATTTCAAAGCTTAAGCCATCGGAGAGTTGTATATCGGAAAGGATTAAATCGGGCCGTTGATTTTTCGCAAGCCACTCCAGCGATGCTTGCACACTGCTGATCGGTCCTGCCAACTCAGCTGCTGGTTCTATCTGCCGAACCATCGACTCTAGCTTCTTGGCAACCAATGGTTCGTCTTCAATAATTACTATCCTCATCTGTCAATTCAAGTTAATATCTAAAAGTGGAACCCTCACCTTAAAATGCTCTCCCTGCTCCACCAGCAGCGGCTTATCGGACAAAAAGCGATAAAGCGATTTCAAATTCTCCAGCCCCTGGCCATTTGAAGTCTCTACATTGATGCGAGGTTGATAGTTATTCTGTACGGTAAGATATTCGTTGGTAATATCTACGTCAATACGCAAAGGCTTTTGCTCATTAGCAATATTGTGTTTGATCGCATTCTCAATTAGCACTTGAAGCGTGACCGGTACAATCATTTTATCACTGTGTTCACTAGGCACATTCACCGTTATTTTCATAGAGTTCTGAAATCGTGTCTCCACCAGGAATATATAATTCTTGATGAACTCCAACTCAACTTCCAATGGCACGGCAGTCCGGTCCTTGTTTTGCAACACGTAGCGATACACGCGTGCTAGGTGTTGTAAAAATTGCGAGGCAAGCCGGGGGTTTTCCGAAATCAAACTATCAAGTGCCGACAGCGCATTAAAAAGAAAGTGCGGGTTGATCTGGTTTTTCAGATTATCAAACTGCACAAGAGTTTTTTCTTTTTCCAGTTGTGCAGCCAGTACAACCGATTCTTTCCATCTGTTGAAAAAATTTCCGATGATAAAGATTCCATTCATCAAAGTAGTCGCTAAAACATAAAGAATCCAAGTGGCAACTAAAAAGAGATTATCTAGTTTAAAGTTCAGCATCGGCTCACCGAAAAGATAAATCAGCAGGCGAAGTGCGAGAGCCAAGGCTACTCCAATTAATAACTGAATAAAAATGCGGAGCGCAATATTGCGATCGAACGGCATTACGCGATTAAGCCAGACATTAGTGCGATACAATATTTCCCAACCCAACGAAACAAAAATGAGCATCGCCACGAGCAACAAAAAATTGAAAAAAGGTGGAAACTGCCCGATGATTATTCGGATTCCGTAGGCGCCAATTGAAATCCCAATGATTATACCATATTCTCGCAGATAATTTCGTTTCATTGCGCCCATTAGCCTCGAATTTAAGGAACCCATTCGGGAAGTAAAGAGAAATCTGAATGAACTGTGCGAATTCGTGCGCGAATTGTAGGTAAATAAAACTAAAAAGCCACCTTGCATTACCAAGATGGCTTTATATATGAGACTGGTTTAAATCAAAGATTTGGTTGAGGTGTAGTGCGCAAATAAGGTTTTATCTTATTGTGTCCCTTCGGGAATTTCGCTGGGATATCTTCATCTTTCACAGCCATTGTGATAATTACATCGTCACCTTTCTTCCAATCCGCGGGAGTAGCTACACTGTAGCTTGCAGTCAATTGCAAGCTGTCGATTACACGAAGAATCTCATCAAAATTTCTTCCAGTAGAAGCCGGATATGTTATCATCAATTTCACTTTCTTATCTGGGCCAATGACAAATACTGAACGCACAGTAAACTTATCACTTACCTGCGGGTGAATCATGTCATACAAATTCGAAACTTTGAAATCAGGGTCTGCAATGATCGGAAAGTTTACATGTGTTTTCTGCGTTTCGTTGATATCACCAATCCACTGAGCGTGTGACGAAACTGTGTCAGTACTAAGTGCTACCACCTTGGTATTCCTCTTATCAAACTCAGCACGTAACTTAGCTACTGCACCAAGTTCTGTAGTACACACTGGGGTGAAATCGGCAGGATGAGAAAATAGTACTCCCCAACTGTTTCCGAGCCAATCATGAAACTTAATTTTTCCCTCGGTTGTGTCGGCCTCAAAATCGGGCGCGATATCTCCTAATCTTAATGACATAACTTATAGTGTTTAATTGTGCTTACAAATATATTTAAAGTCTATGGATTTAATGGGTTTTTGTAATTATTTAACAGACTTCTCCTTCTTTAAAATTTTATCCAGCGTACTTGCTCCTAAAATAGAGAGAGTTTCATCCCGCACTTTTAGGAAACTATCACGAATACCGCACGTTTTCTCACTTCGGCAT
>CAZNCO010000420.1:0-4624 GCA_964571345.1 uncultured Ohtaekwangia sp. | reverse complement strand
AGTGTAGACAGCGTAAAACATAAAAAGGACAGGAAGGCGAAACGGCAGAGCATATGAATCGGTTATATATGCTATCCAATTTATTAAAAATTCAGAATTGATGGAACTTACATGGAGTGCCTTCAAGAATGCAGCATTTAATGCTAATTTTATATTTATCCCAATCGTCATTGTATGTGTTACTATAAATCACTTGCTCAACGGGAGCAGGAACTTTTAGATCATTATGCTGCTTCGTTTCAGTCGATCACTGAAGAGCTTGAGCCTATTCGCGAGCGTTTCAATGTGTTAATGAGCAGGGATGAGCAATTGGGCTCGCTGAGTATTCAGAATTCAGAACAGATAAATTCGGCATTAGTTGCCTATTCACAAAAGGACGCACTTCCCAAGCATTATACGAAGCAAGAATTGTCTGAGTTGAAATGGTGTCTGAAAACGCTTAATGGGTTTGGCGATCACCACATGCAACGCTATCTTGAAAATGGATTTGATTATCTTCCGACTCCGATCATAACGGCAGGTGACCCGACCCATTTTAAATTATTTAAGTGGGGGCTTATTCCCTTCTACATGAGTGATAAAGAGAAAGCCTTGGTGTTGCGGACTCAGACTTTGAATTGTGTTTCAGAAGAGATGTATGATAAAATGTCGTACAAAGATGCAGCGAAGAATGGGCAACGATGCCTGATACCTGTTACAGGATTTTTTGAATTGCTATGGCTTGATGAGCAGGACACCGTTAAGATTCCTTATTACATCACGTTCAGAGATCAGAAAGTTAGGTCCATGGCGGGATTGTATAGCCGCTGGAAAGATAAAGAGACGGGAGTGTACTACTACAGCTATACTGTACTCACGACACGAGCAAACAGTATTCTTGAATATGTACATAATGCAAAAAAGAGAATGCCTGTGTTCATCGCGAAAGAAGATGAGAAGGCCTGGCTCGACAGAGGGTTGAGTTCGAAAGATGTACTTGACTTGTGTCAGCCTTCGCAAGATGCTGCGATGCGAGCCTACACAATTTCTAAATTGCTAACAACACGCAATATCGTAACTAATGTTCCCGAAGTTCTTGAGCCGATGAATTACACCATCGCCATAAAGGAAGCGAATCACTTTTTGCAAAAAGGTGATAAGAAGAAAGCGCTTGAAGCTTTTAAAAGTGCAGTAGCGGGAGAGAAAATAAGGATTGAAGATTTGGCAAATGCTGCTAAGCAGGAGATCAAGGCGGAGTTGGAGATTGGGGCTTAGGGGATTAGTGGTTGGCGCTTCGAGATAAGTAGAGGTTGAACACAGCCGACACTTACTAAAAGAAGTCAGGCTGAAAGGCCTGACTTCTATCAATTGGTTTGCAAAATTTCAACTTCAAACTAATTACAATTCATTTTTATTTACGAAGTAATCCGTCTACTGTTATAGTCAGATAGTAAAATGCACCGATTGCAGGCCCGGCTGTGTATTGGGTATATTGAGCATTAAATAAGTTTGATCCACCTATTTTTATCGATGAATAAATGGAAGGCACTTTGTAGGTTATTTGCGCATCCACAGTTTGGTAAGCAGGTACTGTGCCGTTTGCCAATTGCGACTTCCACAAGAAAGCATCCTGCCACCTCCATGAAACATTGAACCCGAGGTTTTTGAGCAACTCGCGATTCCCGATGCTGATATTAGCAATGTACTTAGGAGTGTTGAATGGGGTCTCAAGACCGGTATCTTTTGCATCAATCTTCTGAAGCGTTGCAAAACTCAAATTTCCACCAATAGAAAAATTCCGGTAGAAGTTGTAATGCGCGCCTGCGGTTGCACCGTAATTAAAGTAAGTGCTCTTCGCATTCGTCCACATGCGATAGGTAGAGTATTTAGATTTATCCGCCATTTGAAAAATTGTTGAATCCAAGCCATTATAAAGCATTCCTACCTGGCCTTTTGACGGCACAGATATTTCAATCTGGTCGATGAAATTGTTATAAATATTATAATAGGCATCAACATCTAGATACAGCTTATTATTTAACAACGAACTCTTGTAGCCAATATCAAAAGAAGTAATCGCCTCCGGCTTCAAATAGGTGTAGGTATTCTGTTTCAACAATGCCTGATTGTTCAAGATAGCCTGTGTCTGTATTTTGCCATTATTGTTGACATCATTGAGTACGGCTTTCTGAAATGCATCTACGGTTGAGCGAACGTAAGAGTTCTCAAATAATTGTTTGTCTTTTGTGAGAATATCGATGCCACCGTAGCGATATACCCCTCCATTATTTACCGCACTAAAGCCTTCAAATAGAGTTGGGAAACGATAACCATTTTGAACTGACAAGCGGAAGTTGTGTTTATCAGCAAGGGTATAAACAAAAGCTAGCCGGGGATTTACTTTGGGATCAAAATATTCGGTTTTATCCACGCGCACAGATACAACAATTTTCAATTTATCATCAAGAACTTTCTTAGTTGCCTGCATAAAACCTCCAAACTTGTAATATGTTAGCTGATCGTAAGGATGATCCTTGTTCGGATTAATGAAACTGTTGCCATCCGGTATGATGTAGTAGTTGCGGGCATCTGCACCGACAAGAACATCAGCGAACTTAATTTTTCCAGTAAAGTCATACTGGCCTTCTACGTGCACGAGTTTATTTTGTAAGATCAACTGTGCTCCTTTATCCCAGTTATTCACATGAATAAGTTCCTGCAGTTTTTCATTGAAAGCGTCAGTACCAGGTTGATAACGACCGTTGTCGGCAAATGCGCGTGCAGCACGGTGCGCATCGGCAGCAGAGGCTCCACTATTGTAAGCAGTCTGGAATCCAGTCTTGTAATCATTGTACCAATTTGTGTCCCCTTTAAAAGCTTTATCCATTGCAGCACCCGCTGGGCCAAGATTATATGAGTTGGTTGTATTCTCAAGGGTGAGGTACGTGCGCACAAAAAAGTTGGTTCCTTTTAGTTCAAGTTTGTGTTGCTCAATTTGATAGTCATCCAATCGTATCCGGTTACCACGCTGGAAGATAGACTGCGATACCCCAATCCGATAAGCATATGAGAGTTCGGCTTTCTGGGAGATTTTGTAGTGAAGAGCGACATCCAGTTTCGGATTGCTAATGCCATAGTTATGATTTACAAGATCTTTCTCGAAGTAACCGGTACGGGCAACCTGATAGATTTTTCCATCAGCAAGAGTAATATTTTTTCGGTAGGAACTTTCGTTACCGTAAGAGTTGGCTGGATCTTTCGCTGGGTTATCATACCCAAGCAAGCCGGTAGTAGAGTTGCCCAAAGGGTTCAGATCACGCTGGTCATTGGCAACCCAATCTGTTCCTTTTAAAAATCCTGCGTTGATCTAGAAGGCGAACTTATTATTAAAAGCTTTTGCATACCGAATGGCTGTTTCAGTAAAAGTAGAAGCTGAAAAATCAGTGTCGTTAATATGGTTAACACCCGTCTTTTGGAAAAAACTTAGGCCTTGATAGGTAAAAGGACTTTTCGTGATCACGTTTGAAATACCGTTTAATGCATTCAAACCATACAATGCTGATGATGCTCCGGGTGTTACTTCGATACTTTCTACATCCAGATCATTTGGCCCAACCGTGTTGGCAATTGAAACGCCAAGACCAGGCGCTTGCGTATCAGCTCCGTCAACCATTTGTAAAAAGCGGGGATTGGTTGTATTAGTGAAGCCGCGGGTGTTTGGAACTTTAAATCCAAGACTCAAAGTAGTGAATTGAACACCCTTAACCGTTTCCAGAGCATCGAAAAAATTAGGTGAGGCAGATTCCTTGAGTGCTCTAACGTCCAATTTCTCAATGGCCACGGGTGAAGTCATCACCGACTCTTCCACCCGAGAGGCCGTAACAACAACTTCTTCTGTAAGAAAACTTGCTGCCTTTAATTTGATTTCAGGCACTTCTCCATCATTCGATACGGTAACTGACTCTGTTCTATAACCAACAAAGGAAGCAACGATGATCACAGGAAGTTGGCCTTTCAGTTTAATAGAAAATGTGCCATTTAAATCAGTGATGGTTCCTGCGACAGTGCCCTTGATGACAATATTCACACCGGGCAATGGTTCATTTGTTTCTGCGTCTTTAACTAGACCGTGGAGTTCAAAATCCGGATTCGAATAGGCAAGAGAAGTTAGAAAAAGGCATGTTGAAAGTAATGTAAACTTCATAAGCAATTTAAAATGGTTTTAGTAAGTAATGATCATTTATCTTTTCAAGAATGGAATCAGCGTTTGAGCAAATTCTTCTGGTTTGTCTACCATCGCTACATGACCGCATTCTTTGATAAACTTTAATTCGGAATTTCTCATGTAATCATGAAAGTGCAGCGCAATTTCTGGGGGTGAAAATTCATCTTGTATTCCCCAAAGCAATAAAGTCGGATGATTGATTTGATTTAAAAATGAAGCAACGTTGCTTTGGTTAGATGACTTGATCATCGAACCGATTGAGAGCCTTTTTGGAATGTTTTGTACAGTCAAATAGATTTCCTCTGCAAACGACTCAACGAGGGGAGTCTTTTCATGAAACGCGCGGCTGACGATATCTTCAACAAATTCGTAATTGATGTTTTTCTTGATTAATGACTCATTCGTCAATGGGGTTTCAAG
>CAZNCO010000419.1:0-4632 GCA_964571345.1 uncultured Ohtaekwangia sp. | reverse complement strand
TATCAACACCAGGCATGCAAGCATTAAAGTCTTCATTCTTTGAATTAAACTGAATCAAAATCCTTTCTCAAAATACCACTTCCCCTCATCAAATCAAAAACCCACAAATCCCCACCCATCCCCACATAAATCCAAAAACCATTCTGGTCATTTTGCGTTTTCTATCTGTTTTGATTCACTATATTAGTTTAACAAATCCCATTTATGCAAAAACACAAACTACTCCTCTCTCTTGCTGCGCTTGCACTGACGATGATGGTCAGCTGCAACGAGAAGAAAGGCGATGAAGCGTCCAGTTCCTTTAAGGTGCCTGTAGAATATTACAAGCTCAAGAACGGACTAAAGGTAGCGCTCTCGCAAGACAAAACTGCTCCCACCGTGGCGGTGGCCGTGTACTACAACATCGGTTTCCGTATCGAACCCAAAGACCGCACGGGTTTCGCGCACTTGTTTGAACACATGATGTTCCAGGGCTCTGAAAACCTGGGCAAGATGGAGTTTATCAAACTGGTGCAATCCAATGGTGGTATTCTCAACGGCTCTACTCGCTTTGATTTCACCAACTATTTTGAAGTGATGCCGGCACACAAACTGGAGACTGCCCTGTGGGCCGAAGCCGATCGCATGAAAGGCCTCGCCATCACGCAAGACAATCTTACCAACCAGCAAGGTGTGGTGAAGAACGAAGTAAAAGTAAACGTACTCAATCAACCTTACGGTGGATTCCCCTGGCTGGATATGCCACAATACGCAAACGAGAACTGGTACAACGCACACAACTTCTATGGCGACCTGAATGACCTCGACTCAGCCAAACTGGAAGACGTGAACAAATTCTTCAAAACATTCTATGCGCCTAATAACGCATCGATTGCCGTGGTGGGAGATTTTGAAATCGAAGACGCCAAGAAGTGGATTGAACAATACTTTGGCGGCATTGCGTCATCGGAGCTTCCGGCCAAGCCTGATATTTCTGAACCTAAACAAGAAAAAGAAAAGCGTTTTACAAAAGAAGATAAGCTTGCAGAAAAACCTGCTATTGCCTTCGCCTACAAAATGCCTGAACGTAACTCACCAGAGTATTACGCCATGGGCCTAATCGATCAGATGCTGGTACAAGGCCAGGATAGTAAATTGTATTTGGCGTTGGTGCAAGACAAAGGTTATACCGGTGGCGTGAGCGGGGGTATCAATTATCTCGGCAACATGTATAACTACAGTGGCCCGATGGTGTGGATGGCAGACCTGATTTACGATGCGAACGTTTCGCCTGATTCAATTCTCGCGCAAGTAGATAAAGCTGTTGCAGAACTTCAAAGCAACGTAACCAAAGAAGATCTTGAGCTGGCCGTGGTGAAACTTCGCTCTAAGCTATATGATGATCTGGGTGGTTTCTTTGGCATTGGCCGTGCCGATATGCTGGCATGCTTCGCGTTGTTCGATGATGACCCAGGACGCATCAATACATTGGAAGACGAATTCAAGAAAGTAACACCTGAACTAATTAAGAAAACTGCACAGGAATATTTGCGACCTACCAATCGCACCATCTTAATTGTTGACCCCAAAGCAAAAGCACAATAACATGAAGACATTACATAAAACTATTTTAGTTGCCTTTGCATTCGCGCTGTCGATGCAAGTGTTTGCACAGAAACAAACGCCACCGGCCGGAGGCACACCCAAGGATTTCAAACTTCCGAACAAAACCGGAAAGCAACTCGCCAATGGCTTGCGCACCACGTATGTGCAATATGGATCATTGCCAAAAGTAAATGTGGAGTTGATTATCAAAACCGGAAATATTCACGAAGGTGCCAATGAAGTGTGGCTGGCAGACCTTACGGGATTGTTGATGAAAGAAGGAACCTCTACCATGAACTTCAAAGCTATCTCAAAGAAAGTAGCCGGCATGGGTGGCGAAGTGAACATCAACACAGGTTTAGATAACGTTACCATTTCAGGCTCGGTACTTTCTGAGTTTGCACCTGAGTTGGTAAAAGTAATTGCCGACATTGTACAGAACCCTGCCTTCCCTGCAAGTGAACTGGACCGGTTGAAATCAGACTTGAAGCGACAGCTTACCGTGCAGAAGTCGGTGCCGCAATCACAAGCCACCGAACGGTTTGCACAGATCATTTATAAAGACCACCCGTATGGAAGAATTTTTCCAACCGAGGCGATGATTAACAGTTACACACTGGATATGGCCAAAGGATTTTATTCCAAGAATTTCGGAGCCAAGCGATCGGTAGTATATGTGGTTGGGAAATTTGATGAAAAAGCAGTAGCACAAGCCATTGACGAAGCTTTTGGAAAATGGAGTGCCGGCCCGGATGTAAGCTACCCTCCTGCTACCCCTACGCGCACCAATGAAATTGCATTAATCGATCGCAAAGATGCACCACAAACAACAGTGATCATTGGAACGCCTACCCTTACTCCAAAAGATAAAGATATAGTGGCACTGCAAGTGACCAACTCCTTATTGGGAGGATCGTTTGGCTCACGCATTACCAGCAACATCCGCGAGAACAAAGGGTATACCTATTCTCCCTACAGCACCATCCAAAACAGAAAAGGTGTCTCCGTTTGGTTTGAGCAAGCTGATATCACAAGCGAACACACCGGAGATGCTCTGCAGGAGATTTCAAAAGAGATCAAAAAATTACAAACGGAAGCTCCCGCCAAAGAAGAGCTTGAAGGCATCCAGCGCTACATGGCAGGAACGTTTGTATTGCAAAATTCAAACCCGGGAGGCATCATCAGCCAATTGAACTTCCTTGATCTTTATGAACTCGATGATAGCTATCTGACCAACCGGGTGAAAAACATTTATGCGGTCACTCCTGAAAAAGTCTCCGAAATCACACGCGACTATTTCAAATATGATGACATGACGTTGGTAATGGTAGGTGATAAGAAATTATTGGAGAAGCAAATGAAGAAACTGGAATTGCAGAAGAAATAGAGATGAGAGATAAGGTACCGGAAACTAGATGCTGGGGACTTCAACCCAAAAGCAGCATCTAGTTTCTAGTATCTAAAGCCATCAACCAATTTTATAAGATGTTATCTCTCACAACCGTTCCAGTCAGATAAATAACTCAATAAGAAAAGTTGGGTTTGGGTAGTGCCTATGAAAATAAAATAAAAAAAATACCCCCACGCTATAAACATCAATCTTGCTTTTTCTTAAAAGTATAATCAGTATGGTATTTAGTGGGAATTTGAGTAACCATCTCATAACCTCGTTCGAACATAAAATTTAAGAACGAAGTAGAACCATCAAACTCCAATTCTTATATCAACCGAGTGATAATGCTTTTCTCTACTCACAGTTTCTTCAAGCGTTTTTCGTGCACGATAAATTTTTAAGTTCGCCATAACTTCAAGAGTTATTTCAAAGTATTCGGAATTATACGTATATATAGTATCTCGCTTCTTCATATCACTTCCTTTACCCAAGGTTGCATCAGCAATACTTTTAAGGATTATTAGTTTCGGTTTGTCCTTTTCTACTACTGGTTTAACTGTTTCCGTGCTAGAATTAGAAACCGACTCAATATTCTTTTTACCACATGCTGTTGCCAAGAAAAAAGCAGCTGACATAAAAATTAATTTATTCATAGTCGATATTTTACTTATCAATTTAGGAAAATAAAGTTTGTTGTCTTGCTAATCACATGCTTGTTCATCAAACTCGATCAACTGGTTGATAATTAGTTGATAAATCTAGGCTTCACGATCCCCTAAATATCCCAACCTTTCAAAGAGACTACTCAGCTCGACAAATCTGAAACGCTGTCTTTAAACGAGCCATTTTCCTTTGGGTCTAAGCACCCATTCAGCTAAAAATCAGGTTAATTGTAAAGCATTATCTCGACTCAAAATAGGATTGACCCGTAGTTGACCCGTATCAAACCCGTATCTGACTCGTAGTTGATCCGTACTTTATAAGATACGGGTCAACTACGGGTTAATAACATGTTAATTATGAGTTTAATAGCCATAAATAGGCTTTCCAACTGTGATAATACTCTATTCAAACCGGATGGAAAGACCACCTTCAGGTGATTCAATTTGTTTTATACAAAATGATGATACTTGGACTCTCACACGCCCCAAATGCCAAGGAGTATATTGATTGGATCAAATGGTGTCGAAGGTATTAGTGCTTGATATACAATTTAGTGATGCTAAATCCATTGATGATGGAGATAAAACGGATCACTGGCGACAAGATTCCGAAACCAATTAATTGAGTAACTTAAAATTGAAATGAAGAGAATTTTAGTAATACTGACTTGTGCGATAGTGTTAATATTGGCTGTTACATTTTATTTGGCAAAAGGAAGTAACGTGTTATTGGTTATCGATTCGATAAAATCAGCACGCACATTTCATGATGAATCAAAGTGGAGGGTAATATTAAAACGGAACCGGGATTATCTAATAACAATAAAGATAAACGGGGAAGAATTTTTGAGTAAAAGATGCGAGATTGAATCGTTTGCCCTAATTCACGTCACGATTTCAGAATCTAAAAATGACACAGCTATAGGCTACATCAATTATAAACATCTGTGGGATGTGGGTCTTGTTATTGGCGCAGACTGATCCCTCCTGCAA
>CAZNCO010000418.1:0-4633 GCA_964571345.1 uncultured Ohtaekwangia sp. | reverse complement strand
ATAATCTGCTGTGCTTGTCCTGGGTTGGCCAATACATCAAGCACCATCTTCTTAACTTCCGTTACGTCTTTTCTTAAGTCGAAAAGAACTTTGTAAAGTATTTCCCTTTCGGAAATATCCTTGCTGCCTTGCGTTCCATACAATGCCGGCAACGTATTTTCTTTTGGGATGTAGGTGCCGAGCGTAGCTGCGTCAATCTCTTTTTGATGTGTAGATAACACGGAAATCTGTTCAACCAGGTTTTTTAATTGACGGATGTTGCCCGGGAACCTGTATTTCAACAATGCTTCCTTAGCATCTTCCGTCAAAGAAACTGGCTTTACTTTGTATTTCTCAGCAAAATCTGATGCAAATTTCCTAAACAACATTTCAACGTCTTTTCCGCGTTCGCGTAAAGGAGGAACATAGATCGGTACCGAGTTCAAACGATAATAAAGATCCTCACGGAATTTACCTTCATTAACTTTATCCAGCAGGTTAACATTGGTGGAGGCCACCACACGCACGTCTGTCTTCAGTACTTTTGACGAACCTACTTTGATGAACTCACCATATTCAAGTACGCGAAGCAATCGCGCTTGAGTACTCATTGGCATTTCGCCAATCTCGTCAAGGAAAATAGTGCCACCGTTGGTCACTTCAAAATATCCTTTACGCGCTTCATGTGCGCCTGTGAAAGATCCTTTTTCGTGACCAAACAATTCTGAGTCAATGGTTCCTTCCGGGATAGACCCGCAGTTGATCGCAATGAACTGCCCATGCTTGCGGTGACTGAGGTTGTGAATAATTTTCGAGAATGATTCTTTCCCACTTCCGCTCTCACCCGTAATCAACACTGACATATCCGTGGGGGCAACCTGAATGGCTACCCGCACCGCATGATTTAGCATTGGCGCATTGCCAATAATACCAAACCTTTGCTTTACACTTTGAATATCTGAATCAACACTTGACATAATCAATTGACAATCTTTCCAAACAAGGTTCCCTGTGAACAGTCTTCCACTAAAACATTGACGTACTCGCCTTTATTTTTATTTTCCCGCGGGAAGATCACCACTTTGTTTGCAGTATTCCTTCCTTGCAAAAACTGATCCGAACGTTTTGAAGTTCCTTCAATCAACACGCGGTGCACTTTTCCAACATCGAGTCTGTTTCTTCGAACAGATAATTCGGATTGCTTTTGGATGATCTCTTCTAGTCTCTTTTTCTTGGTTTCAACCGGAATGTCATCGGCAAATTTCTTAGCCGCCAGAGTTCCCGGTCGTTCAGAATAAAAGAACATGAACGAGTAATCATACTTCACTGCTTCCATCAGGGAAAGTGTTTCCGCATGTTCTTCGTCCGTCTCCGTGCAGAAGCCCGCAATCATGTCAGAAGTGATTCCGCACTCTTCCCCTAAGATTGCCCGGATACTTTTTACCCGGTCGAGGTACCATTCGCGTGAGTAGCCTCGGTTCATCAAATCCAAAATTCGGCTACTACCGCTTTGCACGGGCAAGTGAATGTTCTTACAGATGTTTTCATACTTTGCCATAATATGAAGCACTTCATCGGTAATGTCTTTTGGGTGTGATGTGGAAAAGCGTACGCGAAGATCAGGATGAACCAACGCCACCATCTCCAATAGGTTTGCGAAATTTATAATCTTATTAACACCCTTTTTCTCCATTCGGGCTTTGTTATTTTCTTCTTCGCTCCATTTATAGGAATCAACATTTTGCCCTAGTAACGTCACCTCGCGATATCCTTTATTAAATAAATCCTTTGCTTCCGCCACTATGGAATGTGGATCTCTGCTGCGCTCCCGGCCACGTGTAAAAGGCACTACACAGAAAGAACACATGTTGTCGCAGCCCCGCATGATGGAAATAAAGGCGGTGACTCCATTAGAATTCAATCGAACAGGAGTTACATCAGCATAGGTTTCTTCGCGCGATAGAAATGTATTTACAGCTTTTGCTCCCTCGTCTACCTGGGCGATAAGCTGCGGTAGATCTCGGTATGCGTCCGGGCCTGCTACGAGGTCAACAATTTTCTCCTCCTCCAGCAATTTTGTTTTTAAACGCTCGGCCATGCAGCCTAGAACACCAACCATCATATCTGGCTTTTTCTTTTTTAAACCATTGATATGATTCAGCCGGTTGCGCACGGTTTGCTCGGCCTTTTCGCGAATAGAGCATGTGTTTAGAAAAACCAAATCTGCTTCGGCTATATCGGAAGTAGTATCAAAACCTTCGTTATGTAAAATAGAAGCTACTATTTCGCTGTCAGAAAAATTCATTTGGCAGCCGTAACTTTCAATATATAGCTTTCTTTTATTTCCGGAATTATAATCAGGGGTTGTTTTAACTTCTTCGGTCAACTCCTTGCTTTTATCCAAAATATCTAAATCGGGGATCAAATTCTCCATCTTCCTTCATTTTCGGACTGCAAATTTAAATAAAAAGTTGATCTTTAGTGACAGATTGGCAGAGAGAATTTAGATTTAATAAAAATTCAATGATTAATGAAGGTCGCGATAATCCTCAACGGGATTTCCAAGAAAAAGAAATTATTCTACAAAGACGTCCTGCCAGTTCTTGCGCAAAGATTTAGCGTTGAAGTATTTGAGACACAATATACACAGCATGCAATTGAGTTAGCCGCAACTGCTTTGCTCGACTCATTTGACTTTGTTTTGGCTGCTGGTGGCGATGGCACACTCAATCAGGTTTTGAATGGACTCTTACAAAACCAGGAACAAAAAAGACTTCCCGTTATTGGAATTATTCCACTTGGCACTGGAAATGATTTTGCAAAAATGTGCGGCATCAAGACTAACGCAGATCAAATAGCTAAACTGCTTATACAAAATAATCCGAAATCAACTGACATAGGAAAAATAAATTGTTTAGATGAACAGGGGCAAGGAGTCACAAAGTATTTCATTAACGTTTGCAGTATTGGAATGGGGCCGGAAGTGGTAAAGAGGCTGATGAAAAGTGATCGATCGCTTGGTCCACAGCTTACGTATTTAAGAGCGATAACGGAAACATTCTTTAGGCATCGTCCTCAAGACATCGTAGCTAAAGCTCCTTACTGGGAATGGTGCGGAAAAATGCGCGTGCTCGCAGTCGCCAATGGACAATCGTTTGGCAATTCTATGTACGTTGCTCCTGATGCTTCTTCCGATGACGGTTTGTTTTCAACTTTTATTGCGGGCGATCTTCATCTGCTTAAATTTTTATGGTGTCTTCAAAAAGTGAAGGGTAAGAAGAGGATTAAGGATGCCCGGATTATGTATAACGAATGCACCTCCATTGAAATAAATGCTCCCGTTTCTTTTCCGATTGAGGCTGAAGGTGAATGGATGGGGTGGTCGCCACTTAAGATCGAAATGCTTCCATTAAGGGTAAAGTTTTTGCGATAGAAATGGATCATCCATTGTTTAAGTTTCTAACTTTCCAGCTCGATAATTCACTAAGATTATGGCGCTCATAAAATCAGTACGCGGTCAGTCACCGCGTTTCGGAAAAAATTGTTTTTTGGCAGATAACTGCACCGTGGTGGGAGAGGTGTCAATGGGCGACAATTGTACTGTTTGGTTTAATGCTGTTGTGCGCGGAGATGTGCATTCAATTACCATTGGCAATGACACTAATATTCAGGATGGGGCAATTATTCATTGTACCTATCAAAAAGCAAAGACTGTCATTGGTAATAATGTTTCAATTGCCCATAGCGCTATTGTTCATGGCTGCACGATTGAAGACAATGTTCTTATTGGAATGGGTGCAATCGTAATGGATGATGCCATTATTGGTTCAGGTTCCGTGATAGCAGCTGGATCGGTGGTTTTAGCTGGAACGAAGGTGGAACCTCACAGCATTTATGCGGGAACGCCTGCGAAAAGGGTGAAAGACGTTGGCCCTGAGATGAAAGAAGTTATTGCTCGCACCGCCCGCAATTACCCCATGTATGCCCAGTGGTTTAAAGAAGAAAATTCGTAATTCGTTTCTCGTGCTATTAGAGAAGACGCTGATCCTGTCTATATTTGCCGCCTTAAATATTTAACCTGAACGATGAAAAACCTCTCTCTTATTTTAAATGCAATCCTATTCGTAGCAGTAGGTGCACTTTATTTTATGTTTCTTTCTGGAAAAAAAGGCAGTAGCGAAAGTACCGTAAAGGCCCCTTCCAGCTTGAAGATCGCTTATATTAATTCTGACACAGTTTTGAAATACTATGATTACTTTAAGGACAACAGAACGGTGTTGGAGGCAAAAGGCAAAAAACTCGACACAGATTTGCAAAATCGTGCCCAAAGTCTTCAAAACGATATTACGGCTTACCAAAGAAATGTGAGCAATCTTACCATTGGCCAGGCTAAAGCAGTAGAAGAGGATCTCGCCAAAAAGCAACAAAACTTCCGGTTGTATCAGCAAAGTGTTGAGCAGGAGTTGATCAACGACCAAAACAAAATGAACGTTGCGCTTTATGGCAAGATCACCGATTTCTTAAAAAAATATGCTCAGGAAAGTAATCTTGAAGTTGTCTTAAAATATGACACTTCAAGTGATGTTCTTTATGGAAGTGCTGGCATTGACATTTCTCAAGATGTTATCAAAGGCTTAAATGAGCAGTATAAGCT
>CAZNCO010000417.1:0-4642 GCA_964571345.1 uncultured Ohtaekwangia sp. | reverse complement strand
TGTACTCCAGTGTGTAGGGTCTGGCAGGGTGACGCGAAAGTTGTACCCGCTGCCAGCCCGTAAGATTTTCAAAAGTCTCTTTTTTCAAGTCAACGATTTTATTCTCCAATGCCTGAATGGCTTTCACGACAGACTGATCACTGTCATCGGCAAGTTGTTTCATATCCGCCAACTTAGTTTCCAACTCAGCAATCGGCTTTTCAAAATCCAACAGATTCATTTCAAATGGTTTTAGGGCTACAAAAATAGATGTTTTTTAAGAAATCGCCTTTCAAATGATTATTTGAGCATATCCTGGGCATTTCGGATGTCGAAGTTATCAAATAAGCTTAGGCTCATCAGCGAGATATTCTTCAGCTCACGCGCGCGGAATTTTTTCAATTTTCTATCAGTAACTGCATTGAGATAGCGGCCTCTTACTAATTTTTCCGTTTGAAAATAACCCCTCTCCTTAACTGGTTTATCATAATATAAGCCATAGACGGTAACCCTGTACCCTCCTGGCGCAATTTCAAGAATAAATTTTCCACTCCATTCTCCATCCAGATACATGATTGGCGTATTAGCGTAGGTCCGATTATACCTTTTACAGTCCACTTCATAATGAATTATTTCACCTACATAACCGATTTCATTTCGGATCACATTAGATGTAAAATATTTTGAGCGAAGCATTTGAACCACTGCCGAACGGAGACTATCAACTTTACCTGGATATTTGTAAAGATACTGCCATACAAGATCTTCTCCTTTTATTTCAAAATGATCATAAGAAGTCAGATCGCTCTGAGCAATTACATTTTCTGAGGTGAAGAAAAAATTCAAGACAAGCCAAAGCAAATAAAAACGCTTCATAAAGAGCTCAATTCATCACGGATGCAATAACGCAATCTTTTTGTTTCCGGCTGCAACCAAAAGTTTTCCTTTTCGGGCTTTTCTAATCACGTGAAAGTTTTTTTCATCTGAGAAAGGTTGCCAGTTCTTCCCATTATCAATTGAAATCTCCATCCCATTCGGGCCGGTCGTAATCCAGGTAGCTCCATCTATCGACTCTACGCACTCTCTCCAGCCTCGCACAAAAGTTTCAGAAGCAATCCAACTGTTTCCATTGTCGGGTGAATAAAAAGATTGATTAGCTTGGATCCTGTCATTTTCGAAATCGCCACCTACCATGACTGCTCTTGGCTTTGCATAACCAACTGAAAAAATTCCACTGCCCTGAGATCCGTGAACCATGGCAGTTTCGTTGGAAGTCCAGCTTTTACCTTTATCGTTTGAAACCCAAAGCCGCGCAGCGCTTCCACCTGTGGCAATTAAAATGGTTGATTTCTTTACACAGCGAATAGTTGTTCCACTCGCTGCAAAAGAAGCTTCCTTCTCTTTAAGCATTGGGCTTGTCAATACTTCTTTCCACGTTTCTCCACCATCCTCTGTTTTCATCATCAGCATTTTTGAATTGATCGGATCACCAAAAACTATCCCTTCTTTTTCATTCCAAAAATCAATACCATCAAAAAAAGCATCTTTGTTTTCATTTTTATAAACCACTTTCCATGAAGCTCCGCCATTATCTGTTTTTAAAATATGGGCGGGAGCTCCAGCGCTGGCGATGATGGCATGCCTGGCATCAAATCCATAACAAGAACGAAAGTCTAATGTTTCAAAACCTTTTACTTGCTCCAGCTTCCATGTTTTTCCACCATCCATGCTCAGCCCAACATGGCCTTTGCTCCCACTTATCCATGCTGTTTGATCATCCACCACACTAAGTGCACGAAAAGATGCTGGCAAATCGGTTAAGATGTTTTCAACCTTCCGTTGCTGGGCTGAAGCTGAAACAATGCAGACCAAAAACAAAAGGAATATTTTCATAGCTGTCTTTATCATGGATAAAAATAAAAAAGCCTTGAACTTTCACCCAAGGCTTTGTAAAGATTTATATCAGATTTAATTATCCTGCTTTGTTTCGTCTTTCTTTGCTTTTTTCTTTTTCTTCTTATTATTATCCTGCTGAGAGGAGTCTTGTTGAGGCTTTTGCTGACCATTGTTCAAGCCCTTCCACTGTGAGGGTGATTGTCCTGGCTGGCCTTGAACCGCCTGACCACCTGATCGCTGACCTCCTTGTGCGGGTTGTCCTTGACCACTTCCGCCTTGAGGAGCTCCTCCTTGCTGACTACCACCCTGTTGACCACCGCCACCTCCATCACTCTGATCACCACCCTCTTTCAAATCATCATTGCTGATAGACTTCTTGCGCTTGCGCGGCTGATTGTTCATACTCATCTTACCAATACGGTAACTGAAGTTCACTTTGAAGCTGAAGTTATACAGTGTGTTATAGTTGTTCTGTAAGAGCAGGGGTGACTCGCTGAAGTTTTGAATCTTCATCGTTGGCGTAAAGAAGTTTTCCAAACCTGCTCCAATGCTGCCTTTCTTGTTCGCAAAATCCTTTTTCAGACTAAGGCTATACATGCGAAAGCCACCCTGGTATCCTTGTAATTGAACTTGCGTTCCCCGATAGAATCCAAAAAACTGAAATCCCCAACCGTTTTTCAAATTATAGTTACCAAATAATCTGAAGTTAGAAACCCATCCTGTGTTGCTCGCAGAGTAGTTCGCATTAAGCGGATCTGTAGCAGACAAGTTGTTTTTTAGAACTGCATAATAAGTATCCGTGCCGGCATTCAGTGAAAAACGGTTTGAGAGATTGATATTCAAGAAAAGATTGAAACCATATGCATCCTGAAGGCCAATATTCTTGTAGGTGGTTCTTACGGTATCCGTTCCATATGGCCCCTTAACACTTTGGATAGCGTTGTCAGTATTCCTATAAAAAGCAGCCACATTCATCGTCACACTCTTTATGAGCGCACTATATGAAACTTCGTAATTATTAGAGTATTCCGGACTTAGCGTAGGATCCCCTTGAGTGATATTCTTTGAGTTTCCAGCTTGTATGTTTGGATTCAAGAATTGAATAGAGGGTCGTTGAATTCTTCTGTTGTAAGCAAGTTTAACGGTGTTTCCATTAGCCAACCTCTTTGACACGTTAATACTCGGCACAATCACACCATAAGAAGGGATTGTAAAATCTGCAGTTGCCGTATGTGCGGATATGGTAGTATATTCATATCGTGTACCCCCCTTAATACTTACAGTCTTAGTTGGGTTAATGGTATAAGCAATGTAGCCAGCTGTAATGTTTTGGGTATAATTCAATGCATTCGTTAAGCTAGATTTATTACTTAAAATGTAGTTACCGTCAGAGGCCGCATTATAATACTGATAATCGCTGGTTACATTCCTTGAAATATCTTTTGCCCCAATCTCGAGCATCTGAGTTTCACGAATGGGAGTCTGATAATCAAGTTGTACGGTTGCCTCCTGATTAACACTATTATTAATATTCTTTTGGAATGCGGAATCCAACCCACTCTTTGCGAACGCAGTAGATACAAAATTATTCTTTCCATCGTTTCTGCTATATAGTGTTAGCAAGCTAAGTTCCCGCCCTTGTTTTTTGAATGAGTGCGTATAATTTAAACTAGCATCTACTGTTCCTGCATTATTCAATGCATCAACATTCTTAAGGTTGCTGCTTGAAAAGGAAGGAGATTGAGTTTGTGACAAAAGGTTATCCTGCCAGTTGTGCCCATTTCTAATGCCATACTTAACAGAAGCCTGAAGTGAGTTAAACTTATCGATATCGTAATCCCAGCCAAGCGTGTAGTTACCAAAAAGGTTTTGATTACGTGTATCCGCAGACTGAACAACATGAGTTGTTGAAACAATGTTGTTGGTACTTGGATCTCTCGTGTATAAAAACTGATCGTTATAAAAATTTCCTGGTGTGTTGTAATTGCTGCGTCCGAATCCACCGAGGCTAAATCCCATTTTGCCCTTGCGGTAGCTTCCATTTAATCCAAGATTCGATCCACGATAGCCGGCACTTCCGTCAATATTAAGTGTCGCACCTTCCAGCGTATTCTTTTTAGTAATAATGTTGATGATACCGGCAGAACCTTCTGCATCATATTTTGCAGATGGCGATGTAATCACCTCAACTGTTTTAATTTGATCTGAAGGAATTTGCTTCAATGCATCTGCCACGCTGGTTGCTGCAATAGTTGATGGCTTGCCGTTGATCAACACTTTTAGATTTGAACTTCCACGTAACGAAACGTTTCCATCTAAATCAACACTCAGCATAGGCACACGCCTGAGCACATCCGTAGCATCACCCCCTTTTGCTGTGGCATCATTCTCCGCATTATAAATAGTACGATCTACTTTCTCTTCTACTAAAACTTTCTGTCCCTGCACCTCTATCTCCTTCAGCATTTCCACTGCAGGGCTGAATTGAATGTTTCCCAGGTTGATATTACTTTTCTGATCTGTAATTTGAACCTTTATCTTTTTTGTTCTGAATCCAATAAATGAAATAGCTACCGTATAATTTCCATTCGGCACATTACTTATCGTAAATTTTCCTTTTGGATCGCATACGTCCCCATTCACCGGTTTTCCGCCTCCTTCCAGAAGAGCCACGTTGGCAAATTCGACTGCTTCATTGTTGGTTGAATCTTTTACAAACCCTGTGATTTTTCCCTCTCCGGTCTGCATAGGCCCCGGAGTTTGAGAC
>CAZNCO010000416.1:0-4646 GCA_964571345.1 uncultured Ohtaekwangia sp. | reverse complement strand
GTTTGTCAGCTGGTTAAAGTCTTTTGCATTCAGGTGAATGCCGCTATTGGTCACATCAAACGTCTCATCATTTAATCCATCGGCTACAATTTTTTTGCGCACCAATATTTTTAATTTAAAAAAAGACTTTCCGTTGTCATCGATCGCCAGGTTCAGCCGGATGCCAGTAAGAAAATCAATTTTATAGAGCTGTGATCTGAACAAATCTACATTCTGAGTGGGTACGCTGATTTGCCCATTTATTCCTTCGTTCGCAACATAGATTCTACCTAACACGCCCAACTCATCAAGCAAAACATATAGTTCGTTCCTGAATTTTTGTGGATCTGCAATGGGGTGGTATTTATAAAAGGAGATGGTAGTACGCGATTCCTGCGAATTTTTGAGCTTTTCTTTAAGCTCTTTGCTATTTATCCGGTTGTGAAGCATGTCTCGAAAATTTCAATCTGCAAAGATAGCCAATTTCGAAAAATGGCTTGTAAACAATATCAATGCTGGTCTTGTTCGTGGATCAATTGCCCCTTCAGCAGCTTGTTATATTCCGGGCAAGTAAGGTACCCTCTCCTGGAACAAGATGGACAAGTCTTATAAACCTCACCAAAGTAATTCCGCTTAACAATTACAGTTGATCCTTTGCAAGTGGGGCACATCACTTTTCCTGTCGGACCGCAGTCGATTTCAAAATCTCGCGAGAGTATTTCTGCCGCTCTTTGCGCCTCTATCTCTTTCTCTTTTAATAATTCCACTTCAGCTTTCGACAACCATTCAATTGCCTGCTCTGAATATTGGCCTTGCGTGCCCTTCAACTGAATGTATTTATTTAACCAGTCTACGCTTTGCTTATACTTGCCGAGGAGGAATGAATTCCGGCCAAAGTAAAAAGTCAGATCCGAGGGTACGCTTCGTATCGTTTTTAATATGGATACAAATTTTTTGTCTGCTTCCTCATAATGTCCTTCGTCAGACAAACGCACTGCTGAATCGATGCGTACTGTAATTTTACGCGTTCGATCCATTTGCCTTTGAATCTCCAGCTCTTTTATTTTATCTTTTTCTGCTTGCGATTGCGCGTAACCCGAAGCAGCAACCAACATGATTATCAGCACCCCAAATAACTGTCTCATTCTTGTTTCTTTTTTTCAATAAAATCTTCCCTCTTCAATCCGAGCCATTCCAATGCCGACTCATGCATAATATCTTCCATCGTTTGCTTGGGTAAGTCCATTTCTTCAATAAACTTGCCAATCTCCAGATCGCCTAGGGGAAATGGATAATCGGTGCCCAGCATCACTTTCTTTGAACCCTGCAACTTCAAAACGTATTCCAGCATCATCGGATCATGGGTGACGCTGTCTACCCAAAATTTGCCGATGTATTTTCTTGGATCCACATTGTTATCAATAGCTACTAAATCCGGACGGCATTCAAATCCGTGTGCAATACGTCCTATCGTTGGCAGAAATGAGCCACCGGCATGAGCGAACATGACGCGCAGGTTGGGGAGTTTCTCCAACACGCCACCAAAAATCATCGAGCAAATGGCGCGCGAAGTTTCAGCGGGCATGCCCACGAGCCAGGGTAGCCAGTAGCGCTGCATTTTCTTTTCGCCCATCATGTTCCATGGGTGTACCATCACTGCGAGGCCGAGTTTTTCGCAAGCTTCAAAAATGGGGAAGAACCTTTCTTCGTTCAGATTTTCATCGTTGATGTTGCTTCCGATCTGGATACCCACGATGCCGATCTTTTTCAGCCGCTCTAGTTCTTTTACGGCCAGTTCGGCATCTTGCATGGGCACTGTGCCGAGACCGATATAATTTTTTGGATAAGCTGTTACCAGCTTGGCGATGTGATCGTTCAGAAATTTTGAGAGGGCAAGACAATCCAGCGGCTTGGCCCAATACGAAAACATCACGGGGATAGTGCACACCACCTGCACCTGCGTATGAAACTGCTCGTACTCTTCGATGCGCAACTCCGGGTTCCAGGCATTTTCTTTGATCTCGCGGAAGAACTGGTTGCCACGCATCATTTTGGCAAAACCTTTTTTGTGATGTTGCAGGTAAATGAAATCGCCATAGCCAAACTTCTCGCTCCAGTTGGGCATTTTTTTGGGAAGGATGTGCGTGTGGCTATCAATCTTTAACATGATCCGAAATATCGGGAAATAGTTTTAAATGGGTAGAGAAAATTATTTCTGAAAAATCACGTTTACAATGAGCTAGGAAACCGTTTCTTTTTAAGAAAGTTTTCTCGTAATGACTTTACTTTTCTTTCTTGTGTTTGGCGATCTCCGCCTGGTCAATTCCAAAGTCTTTCATTAACTCCAGGCCATAGTTACGAATGGTCTCCACGATTGTTATCGCTTTTTTGCCACGTTTGGTGATCGAGTATTCAACTTTGGGAGGCACCACCGGGTAGACTTTTCGTTCGATAAATCCTTCTTCTTCCAGCTCACGAAGCTGGCTGGTAAGCATTTTATGAGTGATGTGTGGAATGTCTTTCTTTAATTCGCCATAGCGCATCACCTTATCTTTCAGGCGCCACAAGATTGGCATCTTCCATGTCCCCCCGATGCGGTCCATGGCAAACTCTACGGGATTATAGTAAAGCTTTTTATTGTATAAGAACTCAGGCATAATTCAGGTCTTTAGGTTGTCTCAATACTTTCCAAAAAGTGAGTATAGCTTGTTTAGGTAAGTATATTGGCAAAGGTAGTATGTATGCCCAACTTTGCATCAATAAAAAACAAAAATTCAATGAAGCGAATAATAATAAGTATCGCAGTGGTATTGATAGTTGCTGCTGCCGTTGCCCAACACAATGCGGGTAATAGCGGGAAAGTACTTTTGATTGCGTCCAACAAATCTGTAAGTAGGCAAACCGGCTGGCCGATTGGTGTCTGGTATGCCGAACTTACCCATCCTTTTTGGGTTTTTAGCGAGGCAGGCTATACGGTGGATATCGCCTCCCCGGAAGGTGGCGAACTTTTTTTTGATGGGTACAGTGATCCCGAAGACGGGAGCAAGTACGCAGCGTTCGATTATATCTCACTCGGTTTTAAAAAGGACCCTGCCAAAGTCGCCTTAACAAAAAATACGCTCAAGCTGTCAAGCGTAAATCCCAACGACTACAAAGCCATCTTTGTTTGTGGCGGGCAAGGTCCGATGTACACGTTTATGGATAATGTAGAGTTGCAAAAGTTTTTCAGCGATTTCTACCAGACCGGCAAGCCAACGGCCGCCATTTGTCATGGTACTTGTTTACTGCTGAACGCCAAGTTGCCAAATGGAAAATTTCTTGTAGAAGGAAAGCGCTGGACAGGTTTTGCCAACAATGAAGAAAATTATGCTGACGCCTATGTTGGAAAAAAGATTCAGCCTTTTCGCATAGAAGATGAAGCGCGGAAAATACCCAATAGTAAGTTTGAGGTAGGTCATATGTTCGAATCACATGCAGTGCGCGATGGTAATCTGATAACTGGTCAGCAACAGAACAGTGGCGAAGAAGCAGCACGTCTGGTATTACGGGCGCTGGAAGAAGATAAAAAACGTTATCCTACTTATGTGCTTGTGCATGGAGCATGGGCTGATGAGAGTGCCTGGGGATTTGTTCGCAATCAACTGGCGGTACAGTCGAATGTAGTAACGGTAAATCTGCCTGCCCACGGTGCTGATAACGTGTATGGTGCCGGTATCGGCCTGGCTGATTACGTGAAAACGGTAACCAATGTGATCAATCAACAAAGTGGAAAGGTGATTCTGGTCGGACATTCGATGGCTGGAATCATCATCTCACAAGTGGCAGAAAACATTCCCAACAAAATAGAGAAGCTGATTTATGTGTCTGCCTATCTGCCTAAAAATGGAGAAGACGCAACTTCAATCACGAATAAATTCTTAAACAACAAACCGATCGAAGTCTTTGAATTTAACCAGGACAATACGCAGGTTAGCATTAAGAAAGACGCCATTGCCAATATGGTGTGTACCGACTGCCCTGATTTTATGAAAGAGGCCTTGGTAAAATATCATCGTGCAGAACCAACAAAGGGAATGAATGATAAAGTTACCCTGACATCTAAGTTTGCGGGAGTACCCAAGTACTATATCGAGACAAAAAACGACTATGCAGTTCCTTATGCATTACAACAACAAATGGTTAAGGATAATGGTACTGTGAAGAAAGTGTTTGAAATGAATACTTCGCATCTGCCATTCGTAGTAGATCCTGCAGGGTTCCTGAAAATCTTAAGTGAGATCCATTAACAAGTGAACGGTACCGATGATAAGTCGGTACCTGCTTTTAAAACATGAATAGGATTACACTTATACTTACCTGTGTTTTCATGTTTAGCATGAAGGCTCAGGCACAGATACCGGTCGAAGTTCTTGGTGGCAATCAAAAATCCACGCTGGATATTATGTTTTTTAAATATTTCAAGAATGCAAAAGGTGAAAATTCGCGGTGGCTTTTCTTTAACAGAAACCGGTCAAGCCTTGATTACCGCATGACGAGTACCAACTATTTGCCTCAGTTCGGTTTTACGGAAGCGGTTTCTTATAATCATGAAAAACTAAAAGGATTTGCTCCTGTGGCCGTGGCTCAAATTTTCAACTCAGGGGCATATTCAAAACCAGGCGTGCAAT
>CAZNCO010000415.1:0-4666 GCA_964571345.1 uncultured Ohtaekwangia sp. | reverse complement strand
CATGAATACATTGTGATCTCCGGGTACTGCGGCTGGGTTTACCATTATGTAGCAATTCATTGTGTTGAGTGTCTTCACCACCTTGGTTTCGGGGAAGGTGCGTTGAATGGTTTCACCCAATGAGTCGGTGTTTACAATGGAGAGCGAAGGAGGGAAGCCGTTTGAGAAATCCAATGGATTGGAAATGTCTACAATGATTTTGCTTTTCAGGTTGCTGTCGCCTGCGAGTTTCAATGCTTCGATTGAGCCTTGTCCTTGTGTGCAGTTGAAAATTATTTCTGCGGAGGCTGCTGCTTCTTCGTATGTCTTCACCTGCACGGAGCTGTTTTGTTTGTGCCATTCGCTGAAAGGAGGATTGCCGTAAGGGCCTTTGTCAGTGCGGGCGAGTGTCTTGCTCACATCGCGTGTGCCGATGGTGACGGTATGGCCAAGGCCTGCGAGGCGGTTGGCAATTACTTGTCCTACAATGCCGGTTCCAAATACTGCTGTCTTCATAATTGTTAGTTTGTTTTATTTACTTTTGTCACTCACTATCCTTTTGATAGTGACTCAAAGGTAGAAGGACACTATACATCATTCAAGAACTGTCAGGGGTGACGTGTACTATCATCCTTGACGGAATTGGCAAATTGAAGTGTGAACGAGGAAAATTTTAGAAAATAATTTTATGGTAGTCGACAACAAGGAAAAGGTTTTCATGCTCGAAGGCAAAGAATACCATTGCGCCATGGACATCACGATGGACTACATCGGTGGCAAATGGAAAACGGTGGTGCTGTGGTACCTGCGCAAAGACAAGAAACGCTTCAGCGAACTACGCAAGCTCATCCCCAACATCACCGAGAAGATGCTGAGCCTGCAACTGAAAGACCTTGAGAACGATGGCCTCGTGAAGCGCAAGATTTATCCTGAAGTGCCGCCCCGCGTAGAGTACTACCTCACCGACTTCGGCAAGACACTCATCCCCATGCTCGAAGAAATTGCCAAGTGGGGCCGTGGTCTCGCGCAGGCGAAGGGGAAGATGGTGGAAAGGAAGGAGAAGAAAAGGAGGTAAAAAATGCTAGAAGCTGAGGTTGATTGCTTTAGACTAAGCCTTCAATATCTGACGGGAGACCAACTCGCATAAAAAAACGTGCGAATGCTTGTGATAAATGTTCTCTGTAAGGAGGAAGTAGTCGCTGTCTGCGATTCATTTTTGCTGCATGCCCTTTGAGGAAGGAGAAGTTGACGCCATAGACATTTCTAAAGTCAACGACTAAGAAACTGGCTATTCCATTTGTTTCATCACGATTTAATAAATGATAACCGGGAATATTTCCTTGCTTCAAAGCGGCCAATTTTCTATCTCTACCCTTTCCAGATCGGTCACTTTCATGTTGGTTTTCAAAAAAGTAATTCAGAGGGTAATACGGACAAACTAAGACTATTTCTATTTTATCATTTTCAAGGTCGCAAGATTGCGACACCACAACAGCATCCAAAACTTTTACAACAACCTCGTCTTCGTGAACGCTATCGTTTTCATTGACATCAGCTAAATTAAAATTTGTCGGAGGAATTATTATTGGGCATTCGGGAATAAAGTCACCCTGTCTGATTTCGTCCGAGTTTTGAAGCGATTCGTACCAAGGATAAGTCATCAATCATTAACTATCTTTGGTAGTGATCTATCAATTTTTATAGTCTTAAGTTTTAACTTAAAAGACTTTTTATACTTAGGGCTTAAAATTATCGTTTCATGATCGACTGCTGTAGTTCTACGATCAATTGTTGTATTAGTCTCAGTAAATAGGCTAAATGAGTTAACGGGTAAAGCAGTTGCAGAAATAGCTAAATTGCTAGCGGGACCTTGAATTCTAGAGTTAATTGTAACATTTTTCTTAAAGTCAAATGGAGATGCCTCCACTTGCAAGCTTGTTGCAACAAAAGCCAAGGCATACAAGGATTGACTTTGGCTTTTAAGTCTGGTCGAAATTAAATTGAATGGGAAGTCAATGTCCTTCATTGTTATTTGATTTGAAGCTTTCATATAATGAGCCTTTAGTCATCTCTTTAAAAGAACTACTACATAATTCGTGAGCCTTACCTATCCAATCCTTTATCTGCGATTGTTCAAATTGGATTGGGTCACTCATCAAATTGGTGTGAATAGCGATTCCATCAACACCTTTTGAATTCTTACCGCGACTGATATTAACGTTCAAAGAACCTAAATCGTTTTTGAACCCCAAACCAAGTATCAGATTTTTAGATATACCGCGATAAAAACTTTGCTCAATTTTTATATTTAAATACTGATTTAAGTAGCTCAAGATATCACTTTTTTCGAAGTTGAATTCAAGTAGATCGATATATTGAAGTACGAGCCGCATATTATTTCCGGCACTAAAGGTATAGACTTCACTCAATTTACTCACCACTTCCAAAATTAATGCTTCAAACTCATCCCAATAGTACTTCGAATCAATCGTATTGACGGTAACTAACCCGGGCCCAACTTGAACCAAGGGATAGTCATTTTCGGCTGCTCTAAACCTATGAGTCGGTACGTTTAGTGCTAGTTCTAATGGAAGATTCTGTATAGTCTCTCTAAATGGGAAATTCTTTTTTAGTAATGGAAATAAATCTCCATGTAAGTATTGAATTTCTTCCATCTCTTTTGCACCATGAATTTGCCACCTTAATTCAAAGAGCACTTCTATTAATGGAGCCAGTGGTAGTTTGCTCATTTAGATTTCAATGTTGGCTAAAAGATAGAAATAAATTTTCGAATTGGCGATGACGATTTTTCAATCCACTTCCTTAAACCTCTCATCTCCACACATCCTTACGATCTTCGGCATGAAGGAGCCGAGCACATCCACCAGCTCGTGTTGTGCCTGCATCACCGCGTGAATGTTTTTGTAGGCCATGGGTGCTTCGTCAAGGCCGGAGCCGATCAGCTCTACTCCGGCAGCTTTCAAAAATTCACTCACCTGTTTGGTGTTCAGCGTTTCCTTTGCTTTCGTGCGGCTCATGGTGCGGCCCGCTCCGTGTGAGGCGGAGTTGATCGATGCCGCTTTGCCTTTGCCACGCACGATGAAACCGGGCGTAGCCATCGAGCCGGGAATGATGCCAAGCACACCCTCGCCAGCAGGCGTAGCACCTTTTCGATGAACGATCACTTCATTACCCTGCACGTCTTTTTCTTTCCACGCAAAGTTGTGGTGGTTCTCGATCATCGCGAGCGGAGTTTCGCGCAAGCCAATGGCCATGCGCTCGTGGATCTGGTGATGACATGCCGAGGCATAGTCGCCCGCGAGGTTCATCGCGAGCCAGTATTCATGTCCCGCTTCGGTGCTGAGGTCGAGCCACGCGAGGTGCTTTGCTTCCTGTGGCAGCTTGCACGTGTCCATCGCGATCTGCGTGTAGTGGCGCGCAATGTTGGCGCCCAGTCCGCGTGAGCCCGAGTGCGAGAGCACGGCCACATACATGCCTGGCGCGAGATTGTATTCGTTGATCTGCGAAGTGATCTCCACGATGCCGAACTCCACAAAATGATTTCCTCCACCGGAAGATCCGATCTGTTGCCAGGCGCGGTCTTTCATCTCACGCGCGATGCTCAGTTCTTTGAATTCGGTACGCTCAAAGATGGCGTGGTCTTTCGGTGTTTTGAAAGCAGCCTGGCCAAACTTCGTGTTGTTGAGCAACATCTTTTTGAAGTCGTCACGCTTTTCATCGAGCACGTTCACGGGCATGTTGTAAATGGTCATGCACATACGGCAGCCGATGTCGACACCCACACCGTATGGAATGACTGCATTGTTGGTAGCGAGCACACCACCGATGGGCAGGCCGTAGCCCTGGTGCGCATCGGGCATGAGCGCCCCCGCGACTGTGACGGGCAACTTCATGGCAGCCTCCATTTGTTTGAGTGCGCCCGCTTCGATGGCTTCGGCACCGTAGATGGAGTAAGGCAATGTTGATTCGTTCAAGGCGATCACATCGCTGGCAGGTTTCAAAAGTTCTGCCGCGAGTGAAGAAAAGATTTCATCGTGTGCATACGCAGATGGCTGCGCGAGCACTTGCGTGAATGCTTTTAAAATTTCTTCCTCTGTAAGATGCGTGAGCTTCGACTGGGCAAGTTCGAGCGCGATGCCGAGTGCTTTGCTTTCGGTGAAGCCGAGGGCGAGGAGTTGTGTGCCGGTTAAGTTCATTTTTAGATTAGATAAAGATCGATTTGTTTTTTGAATTTCACCTCATTCCCGACCCTGCTCCTTGAGGAGAAGGGGGCAGAGATTCGTGTACCGAAGGAGAGATTCGAACTCTCAAAACCTGGTTTCTAAGACCAGTACGTATGCCTGTTCCGTCACTTCGGCTTGTTTATGAGACAAAGGTGATGGTGTGCTGCGCAGTCTTTTTGCGCAGCTAAAAATTATTTGTAGAAAATATGAACCGAGCCTACGGCTCTCGGGTCTAATAACCGAACTTCGTGACAACGGATTAAAATCCGTTGCTACAAGATGGGTCGAGGCTACGCCTCTTGTGAAGCCAAGGTTTTATTGGGTTAGCTGTTATCAAAAAATTGGGGCATTTAGTTACACTGGCCCCATAGGTCAAAAGGTGCGATTCAGAGCCGTAGGCTCGCCCGATTTTGTAGCGCTGGACTTCAATCCAGCGAAAGAGT
>CAZNCO010000414.1:0-4689 GCA_964571345.1 uncultured Ohtaekwangia sp. | reverse complement strand
TACATACTCTGAGTCATCTGATGCGAGCCAAACGGCTGCACCACCTATGTCTTCCGCTTCACCGATGCGCTTAGCTGGAATTAATTTTAGTAGTTGATGATACGCTTCGGGTGTTTGCCATGCAGCATGGTTGATAGGTGTGCGAATGGCACCTGGGCCAATGCTATTCACGCGGATTTTCATTGGGGCATATTCTTGTGCGATGGTTTTCATCAACATCATCACGCCACCTTTGGATGCTGAGTAGTTTGCATGGCCGGCCCACGGAATAACTTCGTGTACAGAGCTAATGCAAATAATTTTTCCTGCCGACTTTGACCGTTCGGGAACGACACCTCGCTTTAGAAATTCTTTAATCGCTTCGCGCGAACAGAGAAATTGTCCTGTGAGGTTGATGCCAAGCACGTGATTCCATTGCTCGAGTGTCATCTCGTGAAACTTGGCATCGTTCTGCAGACCTGCGTTGTTCACCAGAATGTCAACAGTACCGAAGCGTTTGATCACCTGCTCAAACATGGTGATTACTTCTTGCTCATTACTTACGTCTGCTTTGATGGTGAAACCATTGCCACCGGCAGATTTAATTTCTGTCAATATTTTTTCGGCCTTGTCGGGACTGCTTGCATAGTTGATTACAACTTGCGCACCTTCATTCGCCAAGGCTTTTGCTATGCCTGCCCCAATTCCTGAACTTGCACCTGTTACGATGGCTACCTGACCTTCGAGTTTTTTGAATTTTAAACTCATTAAAAAAAATTAAAAATTAAAGAATAAAACAAAATTCCTATCACTGCTTCCGAAAGTTAGTAATTATTGAACCATGGCATGAGAGAATCTTTTAACTCCATCTGAAATCATTTTTAAAATGAGGTGATCGATTTTAAATTTATATGATAAACATTCAAATTTTACTTTTTAAATAACGATCTTCATAAAACGTTATGCTTAAAATCCTTTCGGCAGATCAAATTAAAAAACTCGACCAATTTACCATCGAGCATGAGCCAATCGCTTCCATCGATTTGATGGAACGTGCTTGCAGAGCGTTTACCGATTGGTTTGTATTGCATTTCAAGCCACTGAAAAAAATCGGGATTGTATGCGGCACCGGCAATAATGGCGGAGACGGACTTGGCATTGCACGAATGCTGAAGGAGATCGGATACCCAGTGAAGGTTTGGGTTGTTCGCGGTGAGGTAAAAGATTCGGAGGATTATAAGATCAATTTTCAAAAACTGGGAAGTAAGATTCCGGTCTTCGATATTGTAACAGATCAGGATAAAAGTCTTTTCAAAGGTTGTGATATTTTGATCGATGCAATTTTTGGGTCTGGTCTGAGTAGGCCTGCGCAAGGAATTTATGCGCAAGCAATAGAATGCATCAACGCAACAGATGCCACACGTATAGCAGTAGATATTCCATCTGGATTAATGGCTGATTCACATTCATCTGGTGCGATTGTAAAAGCAGACCATACGATCACTTTTCAATTACCCAAGCTGTGCTTTTTATTGCCTGAGAATTCAGCTTATGTAGGCGACTGGTATTCGGTTGACATCGGGCTGAGCAAGGCTTTCTTAAGTGAAGTCACCGCAGATAAGTTTTATCTCGATCAGAAATGTTTAAAAAAAATTTTAAAGCCCCGTACTAAGTTTTCTCATAAAGGAACATTTGGCCACGGGTTATTAATCGCAGGGTCGAAAGGAAAAATGGGTGCAGCAGTGTTGGCTGGCAAGGCTGCGTTACGAAGCGGTCTTGGTCTGCTTACGATGCGTGTGCCGGCAGGAGGAAATATAATCATGCAAACTTCTGTATCGGAAACCATGACCTCGATTGACGAAAATGAAGACCACCTGACTGATTTGCCAGGGGAACTGTTTTATGAAACAATTGGTGTTGGGCCGGGTATTGGCCAACACGCGGACACAATCAAAATGGTCCGAAAATTATTTGAGAACTATCACAGGCCAATCATATTGGACGCGGATGCTTTGAATATACTTGCAACCAATCGCGAGTTGCTGCATGTCATTCCTGTAAATAGTATTCTTACCCCTCATCCTAAAGAATTTTCAAGGCTTGCAGGAGAGTGGAAAAATGATTTTGAGCGCTTGGATCTTTTGAAAAAATTTTCTGCCAGCATTAAGTCGGTTATTGTGTTGAAAGGAGCTCATACCACTGTTGCTTTACCAGATGGGACTTTGTATTTCAATAGCACCGGAAATCCTGGCATGGCAACTGGCGGGAGTGGCGATGTGCTTACCGGCATTTTGACCGGGATCTTGGCGCAGGGATATTCTTCGGCAGAGGCTGCCATTCTTGGGGTTTATTTACATGGATTAGCTGGGGATATCGCTGCCCGCGAATTGGGGATGAATAGCCTCATTGCCAGCGACTTGATTGCTTATTTACCCCAGGCTTTCAAGGCCTTACAATCCAGATAATCGACAAAAAAGACATTATTATCGCAGATTTTAAACTTTTCGCTAAGGTTTGGCATCTAATATGTACTAATGTGCGTTAAATGTCGTTAATGAACCTCTTTAAAACCGGAGCAATTTTATTCTTAGCGCTGTCAATCAGCGTTTTGGCTATCGGCCAGTCGGCTGAAGAACCCGGTCATCACCCTCAGGAGATCATTAAATCCGTTCAGATTTACCCCAATCCTTCCATTGACTACCTCTACGTAAAATTCGAGACTCCTATCGCGAAGACTTCAACACTGATTGTTCATTCTATTATTGGAAATCAGATTGAAACGGAACAAGAAGCTATTGATGAATATGAGATTCGCGTTCGCGTGAAAGATTTGAACACCGGGTACTATATTCTTGCCATCCACGATCAGGCTAATAATGCTAAGGGAACTTTCAAATTCCTAAAGCGCTGATTAGAGCCAATCCTTAATTTGTTTTTCAGTCATATTTCCTCCGCACAAAATTGTTGCTGCCGTTTTTCCGTTAAAGATATTTTTATTTTCCAGGATAGCTGCAATTCCTACAGCCCCGGAAGGCTCTACCACCAGGCCCGCGTGCTGGTGAAGTAATTTGATCGCTTCCAAAATAGATTCTTCTTTTACCAGGAGCGCGTCATCTACCAGGCCTTTCATATCCTGGAGCGCGATTGGAATTGGGAGGCGTACGGCAATTCCGTCTGCAATGGTATTTACTTTTTCGTGCGAGATAACTCTCTCCTCTTTCCACGATTCCATCATGGCTGGCGCACCTTTCGCCTGTACAGCTACTACTTTTGTTTGAGGACTTTTGGTTTTAAATGCCGTGGCCACTCCGTTGAGGAGTGCGCCATTTCCAAGAGGAACAAAGAGTAAATCTATTTTTTCAGGAGATGAAATAAGTTCAAAGCCTATCGTGCCAGCGCCTTCGGCAGTTTCTACGTCATATCCGTCTTCTACAAATCTTAATTTTTTGAGTTCGGCATATTTGCGAGCCTCTTCTTTCGCGGCATCAAAATCATCACCTGCAAGAATCATTTCTGCACCCAGCGATTTCATGCGGTTAATTTTTAATTCGTTGGCAAACTTGCCGGCAAAAATAGTTATTGGGATTTTTCTTTTCCGGCAACTGTATGCCATTGCCTGGCCAAAGTTTCCAGCACTCGCACAAACGATGGGCACGGAGTTATCAGCTTGCGAAACCAACCAATCTGCGCCACGGCCTTTAAAGCAGCGGATTGGGTTCATCGTTTCCACCTTTAAAATCATTTTCAAACCCAGCAACTCGCTCAATGGCTCGCAAACGAACTGAGGTGAATGAAGAAAAACCGGATCTATCTTTTGAGCAGCTTTTTCAATTCGTTCTAAGTGAATACGAGAACTCATAATTGATCCTCCACTTTTTTCACGATATCAAGAAAGTCATCCAGGTATTTGTTGGTAAGTAGTATGATCGTTTTATCTGCATCGATAAATCGAACAATTACAGTGCGATATCCTGGATTATCGCCATCGTGCCAAACTACTTTACCAAGTTTTGGATTTGTGCGTAGCGACCAGCCAAAACCATATTGCGTGGTGGAGTCATTGTTCAACTTGCCGGGCGTGAATGCTTCTTTAAGTGAAGCCTGGCTAACAATTTTGTCGGTGTACAATGCGCGATCCCATTTCAAAAGATCAGATGAATTAGAACTTACACGACCCGGTCCTTTGCGGTGACCCAACCAAAAATTGTAATTAAAGGCAGGGAAGGAATCAGCTTGTACAAATCTGTTTTTTTCTTTTACCAGTATGTGACCGTAAGCAAAATTTTTAATCGAATCCTTTTTCTGTTTGGTGCGAATGTCAGTGCCGGTCATTCCGAGAGGATCAAAAATCCATTTGTGACTTAGAGCAATGAAGTCTTCGCCCGAAACTTTTTCAGCAATGCTGGCCAGTAGTACATAGCCTGTGTTGCTGTACTCGTATTTTTCACCTGGTATAAAGAGCGAAGCCGGGTGAAATTTTTTCAAGTAGGCGATGATGTCGGCATTGCCGGCTACTTTTGTTTTATCCCATTCTTTATCCATAAGCTTTTCATATTCCGGCAAACCGGAAGTGTGATTGAGTAATTGACGAATGGTGATGCCAGGATAGGGAAGACCAGGGATATATTTTTCTACGGCATCATCATAGTTTAATTTCCCCGCTTCCTGAAGCTTCATGATAACAGTAGCGGTGAATTGCTTTGAGTTGGA
>CAZNCO010000413.1:0-4695 GCA_964571345.1 uncultured Ohtaekwangia sp. | reverse complement strand
GGTACACTGTGATCTTCGTGCCGGCACTGCCCGTGGCTTTCAATTGCACCCAGCCCACCAGGTTCTGCCCGAAGTCGATCACCGTTTCTCCTTTCGGAGTTTTGATCACTTTCACGGCCTTCCATACCTCATGTTTTTTGATGGGCTCATTGTGAGTAGCAATCAGGTTTACGTGATTGTTGTCTTTGATTTTTACTGCTACCCAATCGGCATCATTGAAGGTGGTGGTGCTCCAGCCCGGCTTGTCTTTTCGGGCATCGATGGTTTCGCCATGATAGATTTCCGAACTTAAAATGCTTCCGGTGGAGCACTTCCACGAACCATCCGAACCAATCACCTCGCTTGTACCATCGTCATATTGCAGTTGCAATTGAAAGAGCAAGCCCAGTTCTTTTCCGTAAAAGTTCCGCTGGTTGGAGAAGCCGATGAAGCCACGATACCAACCGCTGCCGAGTTGTACACCGATCGCACTGGCACCTGGTTGCAGCAAGTTCGTAACATCATACGCCTGGTATTGAAGTCTTTTGTTGTAGCTCGTCCAGCCGGGGGTGAGGTAAGAGTCACCTACGCGCTTGCCATTGAGGAAAGCTTCGTACAGACCTTGTGCTGTGATGAAGGCCGTTGCCGACTTTATCTTCTTTGAAGTAGCGAATGTTTTTCTGAACAGGGGACTAGGCCTGTTGATAGTGTCTTCCGCATAACCCGGTTTGATCCACTGCGCTTTCCAGTCGCTGACTGTGAGCAAGCCCATCTGCCAACTCTGCGGTTCACTCCATTTGCTGACGCGACCGAAGTTGTCGTACACGCGCACTTGCCAGAAGTATTTCTTTGCCGATGCCAGCGCAGGGCCACCATACTCCACAAATGTAGATTGATCGCTCGCTACTTTGCTACTATTCCATATGCTTCCTTTTGAAAGCGAAGCCACATCTTCAGCTACGTGAATTTCATACGCTGTCTGCAACGTGTTTCTTTTATCGGAAGTGATCTGCCAACTGAAGCGCGGCTTAGCTACATCCAGCCCGATGGGGTTGGTGAGGTTTTCCGTTTTCAAATTTTGCAGGGCGAGCTGCGAAAACGCAGGAGCGCCCAAGAGCAGGAGCAAGAAGAAGTTGAGGGTGCGGAGCATAACAATAAGTTTTGTTGATCTAAAAGTCAGAGTAAGTTACGACACAACCGTCATGGGCTGTCCTGATGGGTGGAATTTTTTGATAGGTGGTGTGGGCGGGTATTGAACCACGAAGGCACTAAGGGCACCAAGGTTCACAAAGGACTCTTCGTGCTGCTTTGTGTTCTTTGTGTCTTTGTGGTTCATATTTTTTAAAGAATTCTTCTATCGCCATTGTCGTGTGTTCTTCACCGACAACACTCCGCGTGACCTTTTCAGAAGTTCTTTGTCCTTAGAACTTGAATGACTAAATAAGTAAAGTACGTCCCAATGCTAATAATTGTCACATACCAAAGGATTATGAAGGAAATTATTCCTCCTTCAAATTCTCTAAAGAATCCCAAACCCAATAGCGGCCAATGAATCCACATAGTTATGTTTTCGACAAGACCCAATTCGATGAATTCAATTGTCGGTATCCATAGGACTACCAAAAAACTTATCGTTATTAAGAAGCTTATTAGTAGTCTTTTTTTGTTCATCTGAAATCTTTGTCGTTGGTTCTAATATCCTGGCGATTACATCGTGCCTGGAATAATGGCTTGGGGAGCTTTTAACCTATACGATCACCCACGCTTGTTGGAGAATCTCTCCATAAAGGTATAGTTAAAAAAAACAGAACAAAAGTTACATAACTCTGAAACAACAGATATCAATCCTTACTTTTGTGGCTTAAATAATAATTATGAAAACAATCCGATTACTTTTTGTTATGGCTGTTGGCGCCTTTGCATCTCACTCGTCACTGGCTCAATTTTCAGCTGGCCTTGACTTAGCGTTGCCAATGGGAAATTTTTCTGACATTGCCTCAACTGGCTTCGGTGGATCCGTTCGCTATGATGCAACGATCAGTGATAAGCTAGGATGGAGTGCTTCCATCGGATACTTGTCGTTTAGCGGCAAGACGTACAATGTTGGTAATGTTTCGATCCCTTTCGGAACTACCAGCAACATTCCGGTGAGTGGTGGTGTTAAGTATTATTTTTCAGAGGCAGGCAATGGCTTTTACGGTGCCGTAGATTTAAGTGCCAACTTCTTATCCACTTATGTTTACACGTATAACAGTGGCAATGGTGGTGGCTATAACCTTTCGTCAGTTTCACAAACAAACTTCGGAATTAATCCGGGTATCGGCTATCGCCTTTCCAACCTGGACTTCTCAGCGCGCTACAATGCCGTTGGTGACTTTAGCTATTTGGGAATTCGCGCTGCCTATGTGTTTGGCGGTAAGTAATGAACTATTGAATTATTCATTGGATAAAGCTGCCCCACATGGCAGCTTTATTTTTTTTGACAGACAGCCATTAGTACTGAGACACGTTCACAAAGTATTCTTTGTGCTTCTTGGTGTCCTTTGTGTCTTGGTGGTTCAGATTTATTGGAAATTCTACTAATGCTATTGTCGTGTGTTCTTCACCGACAAGTGGGGAGCTTTTAACTTACACGATCGCTCACGCTTATTGTAAAAATAACTTCAACAAAGGCAGGTGGGTTTTTGAAAATGTATTTGTCTAACGTGATCAAACGTAAAAAGCCCTGTCTTTTTGTTTCATTCTAAAATTTTCAAATAAATACTATTACTGTGCTTCCTGGCCGAAAGTCAGCAAGTTATTATCGGGGTCAAGTAGTGCAAATTCCTTTTGTCCCCAGGGTTTAACTTGTAAATGACCATTGGGATGTATCTTGGTTTTATTGCTGACCAGGGATTTGTATAACGTATCAATATTATTGGTTCTGATATAGATCTGTCCGTAGTTTTCTTTAGGGTCAAGGTCTTTGAATTCAAAAAAATGAATTTGAATATTATCTTTTTGTAACATCAGGTAACCATCAAAGTCAGCACTGCCAATTTCATGGAAGCCCAACACATTTACATAATAATTTTTCGTGACTGTTTTGTCACGCATAGGTAATTTTGGATTGACTTCTGTAAGCATTTTTTTTAGCAAAGATGTTCTTTATTTCTATTTGACGCACTTGATTACAATCAAGAAATTACCTGGTTCTAGCCCTTACTCTACTCAATGTTTCAGGTGTCATTCCCAGATATGACGCAATCTGCATTTGTGGAAAGCGATTGATCCATTGGGGGTATTTTAACATAAGTTCTTTATATCTTTCATCTGGGCTCATTGAATGGATAGTTAAATAGGATGAGGAAATTGTCAGGTTAGCCATCAAAGCGTTTAGCATACGGAAGCCCGGGTAGATGTCCATAAGCTCATGAATATCTGTTAATGAAATTGAAGCTATTGTTGAGTTCTCAATTGCTTCAATATTATTTTTGGATGGTTGTTGAGTCAATAGACTTTCAAGGTCCGCAACCCAATTGTTCTCGGTAAAAAAGTTTATAGTCAAATCGCCATGATTCTTCCTTTTAAAGAACCTTAAACTACCGAATAGTACGAAACTAATAGAGTCAGATAATTGATTTTCCTTTAAAAGAAAGTCCTTTCGTTTAAGTTCTTTGTAAATCAATTTATTTGTAAAGAGACTCAGTTGTTCCTCTGTAAAAGGATGAATCTTCAAAAGAGATTTTTTTATTTCAAAAACATCTGTCATTCTATTCATTGAATTTATCAGTCAAGGGCATGAAGCTGTTCTTTGGCTCCGCGGAAAAACCGTAAAACTAAAAGAGGTAAAGAACAGAAGTGTAAAAATTGCTTTCGTCTTTTTTTAATTAGTGTTTACTATTTCAACTCCTGGAAGCTTTTAACTTATACGATTACCCACGCTTGTTGGAGAAGAACCCCAACAAGGGCACGAGCTGCCGTTTTATTCAACCGTCACAACAAAGTTTCCCTTCACAGTTGAGTTCTTAATAAAGTCGGGACAATCTCCTGTCAAACATTGTTCGTTGAATTCAATTCGTCCTCTAACTGTCCTTCCTTTTTTAAAGATGTCGTCACTTAGGACTAGTTTGCTATTGTCGATCTTCATTTCTCTAATTTCTCCAGTATCTCCTGATTGTGTGAATTTAAAGGAACTTGAAAATGCTTTGTCCACTATTTTAATTGTGCAAATGATGTATATCGCTTCGTTGATTGATTCTAGAGTTATTTGTAAAGTGTCCATTGTTTTCAAGGATCTAACTAATGGCATAGTAAGTAGATTGTACTTGTTTGGATAGTCCACTTGCGCGTCTGACTTTGTTGTGTTGGTCTGTCCTGCTATTTCAAAAGACTTCCCTTCGTCCTTTATTTTATAGTCCAGCGTTTTGTCCAGGGTGAAGTTTTGAAATCGTTGTGCGTATGTTGTCCACGAGATCAAAATAAAAAATGAAACAATCAATCTCTTCATAAAATGGCAGCTAACATTATAGACCACGCCACTCTGTGGCGGCTTTACCTTCAAAATCTCCTGATAGACGCAACTCGATAGCGTCTATTTTGCAATCTGGCCGGGTACTCCAATCCTTCATTTGAGATAGTAAATGCCACCCTTTGCTGCGTTCATATACCAATTCTATTCATTTGTAAGCTCCCCCGAAAATTGGGCCATTTAAAAGTTTCCTTTTCAGTCGAGAA
>CAZNCO010000412.1:0-4699 GCA_964571345.1 uncultured Ohtaekwangia sp. | reverse complement strand
TCTAACCTCCCCACCTTTGGTAAGGGCACGTGTGAAGCGAATGTTGGCCAGCACATCTAATTTCTGCTGCGCTTCTCCTGTAGAATTCTGAGAGCCCATCGCGCCCATGATGTCAATCAAACCTGCCTTATTGATTTCGCGGTTTACTACTTTGGAAGCTAATGCAATATCCCGAAGCAATTGCGAGAGCTCTCCGCTTGCATACTGAAACTGGTCCAGGTTGTTCTTAATAAAGCGATCAAGTGTGGTGCCGATCGGCAAAGCAATCCGCGAACTTTCCATCACGTTGGCCATCTTAGTGTGGGTTAAGATTTATTGTGCAAAGATACTATGCAATCGTTTGAAATCAATAAAAATGAACAAATTCGGGTCCCGCATAATATCCCGAAAGAAACTAAGGCAAATTGATCTTCCTGCCAAAGACTATAATTACAGAATAGGAAAAATCAAGCTGGCAGCTTCATTATTTTAAGAATGCATAATTTTTTATCGTATTATTTTAATCTCCATTTTTGAAGCTTGATTGGTACAACATGAACGTATTTAAGTTTGGAGGAGCTTCTTTGAAAAGCCCTGCTGCAATTAAAAATGTAGCTGAAATTATTAAGAAGTATGGCAAAGAAAATCTGCTGGTGGTAGTCTCTGCTATGGGCACTACCACCAATGCGCTTGAACGAGTAATTGAACTAGCGCAGCGCGGGCAAAATTTTCAACATGAGCTAAACGAAATTGAATCGTATCACACGCAAATTATTTCAGGACTCACACAAAAGCCTGAACCATTGATTCAAAAATTAAAGGCACTGCTTTCGGAAATAGAAAAGAACGCCACCGTAAAAGGTGATTACGATTTTGTGTACGACCAGGTGATTGGCTTTGGTGAGATTATTTCCTCCGTCATTGTTCAGGATTTTTTCAGAGAAGAAGGCATCCCATGCGAATGGCTCGACTCCAGAAAATTCATTCAAACCGATAGCAGCTTCCGCGAAGGAAAAATAGACTGGACACTCACACAAGCTAATGTTAAAAAGTTAGATCAGTATAAAATCTACATAGCACAAGGTTTCATTGGCACGAATGTAAATGGCGACACCGTGTCGCTGGGAAGAGAAGGTTCTGACTATACAGCTGCGATCTTTGCCTCTTGTTTGAATGCGCAGTCTGTAACCATCTGGAAAGATGTGCCGGGTGTGATGAGTGCGGACCCGAAGCGATTGCCCAATGCGATTGTATTTGAAGAACTTCCATACAAGGAAGCAGCGGAGATGACGTACTACGGAGCTTCGGTTATCCACCCAAAAACAATCAAGCCGTTAGCAAACAAAGGCATTCCGCTACTGGTGAAAAGTTTTGTCGATCCAACGTTGCCAGGGACAAGAATTCATGAATGCGTTGTCGATAAGCTTCCGCCTCTTTTTGTATTCAAGGGAAATCAATGTCTTGTATCCTGCAAAGTAACTGACTACACATTTATTAACGAAGAGCAGGTAGGCATCATTTTCAGGTTGATCAGCGATTGCAATATTCACATCAATGTGATGCAAAACTCTGCCATCTCCTTTTCATTTTGTTTTGACTATCGCGAAAGCAAGATTTTTAAGCTGATCAATTTGCTCAGCAAATATTTTGAAGTGTACTATAACACAGGACTAACCCTTGTTACCATAAAGAACTACGATTCAAAATCGTATGCAGAATACAGGGCTAAGAAGGGTATTATTCTTGAGCAGTCATCACGATCTACTCTACAGCTTTTACTGAAAGAATCTTAAAGTTGTTTTCCTTTCCTGATCCACTCCACAAGACCCTGCACGGAACGATCCAGGATTTCGAAAACGTCATCAAAGTCTTTTTCATTTCCGTAATACGGATCGGGCACCTCCCCTGTCTCCAAAGGATCGAACTCGCGCATCATTTTAATTTTATGGTGAAGGTGTTCTGGCGCAAGCTGTTTGATAAAACGATAGTTGTTACTATCCATTGCAAGTACAAGATCAAAAGATTCTATGTCAGCGCGTGTCAATTGTCTAGCAATGTGATTCATATGGACGCCTTTTTTATGCGCACTGCGAATGGTTCGAGGATCAGGAGAATCTCCAAGGTTGTAATTACTGGTGCCACACGAATCGTAACTAAAAATTTTCTGCCAACCCAAGGCTTCAATTTTATACTTAAAAAGGGCTTCCGCTAAGGGAGAGCGGCAAATATTTCCCAGACAGACGAACAGGATCTTCATAAAATTAAAATGCAAATATGGTTACTAAGTTTGGATTGCTGGTATTATTCTAAGCATAGCAGATAGTTTTTGTCCAAGTTTGCCCCCTCACGCCTGAGGGGGTTTTCTTTTTGATATTCATTGCACAAATAAATCCAATCGTTATAGCTTTGCATTAAATCATTTTAAAAATGGAATTCATTAAAGTTACCGAACAACGCGAACCGGGAGTTGCTCTCGTTGAACTCAATCGCCCCAAAGAATTGAATGCCCTCAATCGTCAGTTGATGATTGAGTTGCTCGAAGCTTGTCAGACACTTGATAAAAATCCGGATGTAAAAGTGATTGTCCTTACGGGAAATGAACAGGCATTTGCCGCTGGTGCTGACATTAAACAAATGGCCGATCAGTCTGCTATTGATATGCTCACCATCGATCAATTCAGCACCTGGGATATGATTCGAAAAACAAAGAAGCCCATTATTGCAGCTGTGAGTGGTTTCGCCTTGGGCGGTGGCTGTGAACTTTCAATGATGTGCGATATGATCATCGCCTCCGAGTCTGCAAAGTTTGGTCAACCCGAAATAAAAATCGGCACCATTCCCGGGGCAGGCGGTACTCAACGCCTCACCAAAGCAGTTGGCAAAGCAAAGGCGATGGAATTAATTTTAACAGGGAGATTCCTTTCCGCACAAGAGGCACACTTCTATGGCCTGGTAAATAAAGTCGTTCCCGTAGAAATGTATTTGCACGAAGCCCTTACGCTTGCGAAAGAAATTGCACAGATGTCACCCGTGGCCGTGCAGCTTGCGAAGGAGGCCGTGAACCGATCATTCGAAACTCAATTAGACGAGGGTCTTGCCTTTGAACGCAAAAACTTCTACCTGACATTCGCATCACAAGATCAGAAGGAAGGCATGAAAGCTTTCATCGAAAAACGAAAGCCAAACTACATTGGCAAATAAATAAAAAAGGCGAGTGATTAGCTCGCCTTTTTGTTTTCTTAAGTCTTTTACGGATTATCTCACATTGAAACCAAAGCCTGCAGTAACAGCACTATACTTTTGTAATGTATAATCTGCATGTAATGTGAAGATCGCAAACTTAAGACGGAAGCCACCCGTAATCCGAGGACCAGACTGACTGTTGCTGATACCTACCGGATCGGTTACTGAGCCGTTGCCTGATCCTAGGTTAAAAGTACCTTTCACATTCAGGTTTGAGCTAACGAAGTTATATCCCACACCACCATATAACGTAAGTACAGAGAACTTTTTGGAGATAAGTCCCTGAACAGTAGTAGCCGATGTTCCAAACTCAGCCTTTTGAGAAGGATTAGTTGTTGGATCAAGATCGTAACTCATCTTCAAACTAGTGTAACCAAACAAAGCTGACAAATCGAAAGGGAGCGACTTCACCCCGGGGATGTATTGCTTAACATCATGCATAATGGCAAATCCAAACATGTTTGCGTGCCCGTTATTTCCGAGTTTTGTATCGGGAAAGAAACGAAGTTTTAAGTCAGTACCTTTTGGCAATCCAACTCCTAACTGCACCATTGGTACGGGAATAAGCCCCACATCTTTGCCCAAATTGGTGCCTGGAGCACTGGTAACTGTTTGGTTAGGGATAGGAGCTCCATTATTATCTAGCGCCTGGTATACAGGAGCTGTATCTGAGCCGAAAATTGTTGGTGCGTCTATCGCCTTGGTAGTTGGATAAGGTGTGTTTGCCAGGTTCTTCAATTGGCTATTGTCTACCCTGTAGGATAAATCAGAGTTTGGAATAAAAACTCCTGAAGTCGTGACGGTTAGATCGAACCCCAATGTCTTGTGGGGCTTTGCGGTATTGTACCAACCCTGATTAAGGCCATTTCCTAATGTGTTGAAGGCAGGTGTCACATAACCCTTCACCAGAAAATTTGCATCCGCCAAGCTACCTTTAATAAGCTGATCGATATCGCTTTGAGCCATTGCGGAAATAGATGTTAGTGCGAGACAAACACCAACTAATAGAGATTTCAATTTCATATTTCTTTAGTTTTTAGTCAACTTTGATAAATGCCAATATAGCACTTTTGGTAAACAGGTTCATACGTCAATACTCCAAAAATACTACTAGTTTTTAGGTATTTTTACCGACTCATGCAGAAGCTTATTTATACTTTTTCCATTCAGTGCCTCCGCGCTATTTTTTTTATTGCAAGTTTCTTTTCGTCTAAAGCAAAATTATTTGTTGCCGGCAGAAAAGATTTGATCAAAAAACTCCGTCTTGCTGTTACTCCCTCAGAAACGCCCCTGGTTTGGATTCATTGTGCCTCACTTGGAGAATTTGAACAAGGCCGACCGTTAATCGAGTTGATCAAAGAACGGTTTCCATCCACACGGATATTGCTCACGTTCTTCTCTCCGACCGGGTACGAGATCAGAAAAGAGTATTCATTAGTAGATTATGTTTTTTATCTGCCGTGGGACACTCCCAATC
>CAZNCO010000411.1:0-4706 GCA_964571345.1 uncultured Ohtaekwangia sp. | reverse complement strand
TGTCTGTGATGGCTGGAATGTATGCGGTTTATCATGGACCGGAAGGATTGAAGAAAATTGCCGGAAGGATTCATGGGTTGACAAAAACATTGGCTTCAGGTATTGAGGCATTGGGCATAAAGCAATTGAATTCAAATTATTTTGATACGCTTAAGATTGTTTCTGATGCCGGGAAGATCAAAGCTATTGCAGAAAAGCAAGGCGTGAACTTCCGTTACTTTGCAGACGGAACAATTGGAATTTCAATTGATGAGACAACTTCTCTTCAAGATGTTAATTCTGTTATTAAAATATTGGGAGGGCAAGAGACTACATCAAAAGAAAGTAAGCTGACCTGGCCATCTTCTCTCACAAGAACTTCTTCGTTTCTCACGCATCCTGTTTTCAATACACATCATTCCGAGCATGAGATGCTGCGCTATATCAAGCGTTTGGAGAACAAAGATTTGTCGATGGTGCATTCGATGATTTCATTGGGCTCATGTACCATGAAGTTGAATGCAACGACTGAGATGATTCCGGTGACTTGGCCTGAGCTTGGACAGATGCATCCGTTCGCGCCTGCCGATCAAACTGAGGGCTATCGCGAAATGATTACCAACCTTGAAAACTGGTTGAAAGAAATTACTGGATTCACGGGCGTGTCGCTACAGCCCAACAGTGGGGCGCAAGGCGAGTACGCTGGGTTGTTGACGATCCGTGCTTATCATCAACATCGTGGCGATACCAACCGTACGGTGGCGTTGATCCCTGCATCGGCACACGGAACAAACCCTGCAAGCGCGGTGATGGCGGGCATGGACGTGGTTGTCGTGAAATCGGATTCGGAAGGAAAAATCGATGTAGCCGATCTCAAAGCAAAAGCCGAACAATACAAAGACAAACTCGCTTGTCTGATGGTGACGTATCCATCTACACATGGTGTGTTTGAAGAATCAATCAAGGATATATGTGAAACAATTCATCAGAATGGCGGATTGGTTTACATGGACGGTGCGAATATGAATGCACAAGTGGGATTGACTTCGCCTGCCAACATTGGTGCAGATGTTTGTCACCTGAACCTGCACAAGACATTTTGTATCCCTCACGGTGGAGGTGGACCTGGCATGGGCCCGATCTGTGTAAATGATAAATTGAAACCCTTCCTTCCCGGTCACGCGGTAGTGAAGACTGGCGGTGAGAACGCAACTGGTGCAGTGTCTGCGGCTCCTTATGGAAGCGCAAGCATTCTTGTGATCTCTTACGCTTACATCGCTATGATGGGAGGAGAAGGCTTGACCAATGCAACCAAGCTGGCGATTCTGAATGCGAATTATATTAAAGACCGCCTGAGCGATCACTACAAAATTTTATACACGGGCACGCACGGCCGCTGCGCGCACGAGATGATCGTTGACTGCCGCGACTTCAAGAAAGCAGGCATCGAAGTGGAGGATATTGCGAAGCGATTGATGGATTACGGGTTCCATGCTCCGACCGTTTCTTTCCCTGTGGCAGGAACGTTGATGATCGAGCCGACTGAAAGTGAGCCGAAAGAAGAACTTGATCGGTTTGTGGATGCTTTGATCGAAATCAGAAATGAAATCCGCGAAGTAGAAGAAGGTAAAGCTGACAAAGAGGACAATGTGTTGAAGCATGCGCCTCACACAGCCGAAGTAATTACAGCGGATGAATGGACTCGTTCTTATAGCCGACAGAAGGCAGCCTATCCACTGCCGTTTGTGAAAGCAGCTAAATTCTGGCCGTCCGTAAGCCGTGTTGATAACGCTTATGGCGATCGCAACCTGGTATGCAGTTGCTTGCCGCTGGAGAGTTACGAGGAAGTTGCAGCTCATTAAATTAGTTGAGCGGCTTCAATCAGAAGCCAGCATACTGATGCTTATGGAGTCGCGAAAGAAAGTTTTGATCATCACCTACTACTGGCCTCCTGCCGGTGGCATCTCCGTGCAGCGGTGGGTGAAGTTTGTGAAATACTTTCGGGAGTCTGGATTTGAGCCGATTGTTTATACAGTGAGCAATGGAGAATATCCCATTCTCGATGCAGCACGCGATCACGGTTTATCGAAAGATATCACTGTTATCAAGAGACCGATCTGGGAACCGTATCATCTTTATAAATTCTTTTCCGGAAAGAAGACGAAAGCAGGTGGCCGTGATGAGATAAAATCTGCTGACACAGCTACCTTCACACAAAAGATTTCCATTTGGCTGCGTGGCAATTTTTTCATTCCCGATGCGCGATGCTTTTGGATTAAGCCTTCTGTGAAATTTCTTACCGGATATTTAAAATCAAATCCGGTGGATGCAGTGATATCTACTGGGCCACCGCACACCACGCATCTCATCGCATTGGGATTAAAAAACAAACTAAAATTAAAGTGGCTTGCTGACTTTCGTGATCCGTGGACAAGCATGGATTATTACAAAGACCTGATGCTTACCAAATGGGCGGATCGAAAACATCACATGCTGGAACTCGAAGTGCTCACACGAGCAGATGTGGTGACGGTGGTTGGTCGGGCGATGGAAAAAGAATTTGATGCGAAAGGTGCAAATGTGAAAGTGGTGACCAATGGATTTGATGAAGAAGATTTTGTTTCAAATGAAGTCCCGTTGGATAAAGAATTTTCAATTGTTCACACCGGGTCGTTGTATGAGAGTCGCAATCCACGCGCGCTATGGAATGCCCTCGGTGAATTAAAAAAGGAAAATCATCCGCTCATTCAATCACTGAAAGTAAAATTGATTGGCAAGACAGATCGCTCCGTCATCGATTCAGCGAAAGCTGCCGGGCTCGAACATCACCTGGAATTGATTGCAAGTGTGCCCCACGCTGAAGCAATCCGCAGAATGAAGAGCGCACAACTATTGATGCTTCAGATTGATCGCTCAGAGAGCGCTCAGTGGGTTATCACCGGAAAGGTTTTTGAATATCTTGCAGCGAAGCGACCTGTTTTGTGCATTGGGCCTGTCGATGGAGATGCTGCGCATCTTCTTAACCGGACGAAGGCGGGCCATACATTTGGTTTTGATGACGTGACGGGAATCAAAGAACATGTGATTAACTTGTATGAGCAATTTAGTAGGGGGCGGCTGGTCTGCGAGGGGAATGGAGGGGAAAGCTATTCCTACCGTCAACTCGCAAAGCAAATGTCGGCTCACTTGAATTCAATTATAGCATGATCAAAATTCTAACCGTAGTTGGCGCGCGTCCCCAGTTCATTAAAGCGGCTGCCATCAGTAGAGCGATCCGTTTGAAATTTAAGGATCAGATCAAGGAGGTTTTGCTGCATACCGGTCAACACTATGATCCTGGCATGAGCCAGGTATTTTTTGAAGAGCTTGGCTTGCCGAAAGAAGATTATAATTTGAATGTCGGTTCTGGAAGTCACGCAGGGCAAACTGCTGCGATGATGGTTGGCATAGAAGAAGTGCTGATAAAAGAAAAGCCGGATTACTTGCTGCTCTACGGAGATACCAATTCAACGTTGGCTGGTGCCATAGCTGCCTCCAAACTTCATATTCCAATAATACATGTGGAAGGTGGTGTCCGAGCTTTTCGGAAAGATATGCCGGAAGAGACGAACCGCATTATCTGCGATCACCTTTCAACGTTGATCTTTGTGCCAACACAAAGTGGACTGGATAATTTATGGCGCGAAGGTTTCAGGAAAGATAACCAGCCACCCTATTCGGCCGATAATCCAAAAGTATTCCATTGCGGGGACATCATGTATGACAATAGTTTACTTTTAGCTGAAGTCGCTGCTCATAAGTCAACCCTGTTAAAGCAACTGGATCTGTTGGGTAAGCATTTTGCGCTGGTAACCATGCATCGGCCTCGGAATGTTGATGATCCTGAAATACTCTCAAAATTGTTTCAAACCTTTTGTGACCTTGCCACTGAGAATAATCTCACGATGATCGTCCCACTTCATCCCCGTACATCAAAAGTGATGGAGGAGCGGCTCGATCCTGCTGTCCGGAATAAAATCCATTCTAATAAGCTGGTAAAAATCATTCCGCCTGTTCCATTCCTGGACATCACAGCTTTGGAAATGAATTCACAAATTGTGATTACAGATTCGGGAGGTGTTCAAAAGGAGGCCTATTATTTTAAGAAGCCTTGTATCATTATGTTGGATCAGACAGCATGGGTTGAACTGGAGCAGAGCGGCACTGCTATCGTTACCGGGCCTGATACTGATAAAATTATCAACGCTTTTAATGAGTTGATGACCAGGAAAAGTCAAATGGCCTTTCCCGAGATTTTCGGAGATGGCAAAGCTTCTTACTTTATTTGTGAAAAGATTATCGAGGACTTTACCTTTCGTAAGAATTGATCACAAAGAAATTCATTCGTAACTCAATCATCTATACTATTGCCGGCTCACTGCCGATGGCGAGTGCGATTATCCTCCTTCCATTTTACCTTGGTTATTTATCTCCAACTACATTTGGAGCGCTTTCAATTTACATGGGTATTTCGCTGCTCGTACAGATTTTTGTAACCTTTAGTTTTGATACCTCAGTTTATACTAATTACCATGAGTACAAACACAATCAGAGAGCTCTGAATTCATTCCTCAGCTCAGCGTTTCTTTTTCTTTTGATTTTGGGGGCTGTGGTGTTCGTCATTCTTTCTATTTCCGGAACCTTTCTATTCGACCATTTTTTCTCCAGATCAAAAATTGAATTTTACC
>CAZNCO010000410.1:0-4708 GCA_964571345.1 uncultured Ohtaekwangia sp. | reverse complement strand
TGCCATTGATAAAGTAAGTATTGTAGTGAACGACACACAGGCAAAACGAACCTGGAAGCCAAGCCTTGTTTATCCAAGGACTAACTTCACGATCCTTCGCTCTGCAAGTGGTGGAAGTTATTCCTCGTATGGAAATAATTCTACTCCTGATTTTACAGATAATAGTTACGACACGAACGCGGACATTTGCTATAAGATCAACTACATTGACAACTGCGATAATGCCAGCGCGCAGGGAGTGCCAGCCTGCCCAATAATTTTAACTGGAACAGTGGACGAGAAAAATGAAGTAACCCTGAATTGGAGCAACTATACCGGATGGAAGCAAGGAGTAAAAAGTTATACACTCCAGAAATTTAACTCGTCAGGAGCATTGATTAAAACATTTACAACTACCAGCACCACATACTTGGATAATCAACAGGACTTCATTAATCAAGTGGTGTTTTATAAGATCATTGCTGATGCAATCGAACTAGGAATATCACCATCCGAATCCAATGAAATCAGGATTGAAAAAAAGATAAATCTCTACTCACCTACCGCCTTCAACCCAGACAGCAAGTATTCTGAAAACTCAACCTTCACCGTAAGGGGTCACTACATTGCAGAGCTTCACCTGATGATTTTTGACAGGTGGGGTACACTTGTTTTTTCCACTGACCAAAATGAAGCTTGGGATGGTAGAAAGGAAGGCATTCAAATGCCTACCGCTACTTATGTTTGGACTGCCCAAGGTACAGATGTTTCGGGAAAAGCGTTCAAGCAGGCCGGAACAGTGGTGTTGATACGCCACAAGAATTAAAAAAACTTCCATCTGAAAGAAAGAAAACCTCAAAAATTATTAAGCAGATTTGCTTAATGCCAATACCTTTGGCACCGAAACCAAACTAATAACGTTATGTTCGATTTAATGAAGATGATGGGCAAGATGAAGGAAGTTCAGGAGCGGATGAAACAAGCGCAGGACAATCTGGCTCTTCTTAAGATAGATGGTGAGGCTGGTGGTGGAATGGTGAAAGTGACCGTGAATGGAAAAAAGCAACTGATCTCTATCGACATAGACCCCGTATTGCTAAAAGCGGAAGACAAAATAATGGTTCAGGATCTGATTGTAGCAGCTACTAATAAAGCTGTGGACGAAGCGGACGTGCAGGCACGCGAGCAATTAAAAAAATCAACAGAGGGTCTCATACCAAATATACCCGGCATGGATCTTAGCAATTTGATGGGATGACCAACGTTGCAGTAGTTATTTTAAATTTCAATGGGAAACATTTCCTTGAGCAATTCCTTCCGACCGTTATTCAACATAGCGACAATGCACGCATAATAGTTGCCGATAATGGATCTACTGATAAGTCGGCCGAATTGGTGCAAGAGAAATTCCCGCAGATACAGATAATCCGTTTATCGGAAAACAGAGGTTTTTGCGGAGGATATAATGATGTACTAAAGAGAATTGAAGCTACTTATTATGTATTGCTCAATTCCGATGTTGAAGCCACTAAAGGTTGGCTTTCGCCAATAATTGACCTGTTTGAAAAAGATAACTCGATCGCAGCAGCTCAACCCAAAATTCTATCCTATAAGGAGAAGAATAAATTCGAATATGCGGGCGCGGGAGGCGGGTTAATTGACTCGATGGCTTACCCGTTTTGCAGAGGACGGTTATTTGATTCTATTGAGGAGGATCACGGACAATACGATGATACCCGTGAAATATTTTGGGCGTCTGGTGCGTGCTTTTTCGTAAGAGCAAATTGTTATCACGAGATGGGCGGCCTTGATGAAGATTTTTTTGCGCACATGGAAGAAATTGATCTTTGCTGGAAGATGAAGCGTGCGGGTTACAAAATCATGTACTCGGGCAAAAGTAAAGTTTATCATGTTGGAGGAGGCACACTATCTGCCCTAAATCCGAGGAAAACTTACTTTAACTTTAGAAATGGACTAAGCCTTCTTTTTAAGCATCAGCCAGTTTTATCACTGCTTTGGAAACTCCCTTTCCGCATCTTGTTGGATTGGGCTGCGGCTCTTCATTTCCTGGTATCGGGCTCCGCTGGTCACGCGAAAGCGGTGATTATTGCACATCTTAGCTTCGTAAGAAGGTTTGGACGAGAAAGAAAAAAGAGAAACGATCTGCTAAAGTCAATACCAAATTTTAACGTGCACCCTGTATTTCAGGGCATGATCGTTTTCAACTACTTTATCAGGGCAAACCGTAAATCCCCTGCTTAATCAGAAGTCCCAGATTGTACTTCTTTTTCTTAAATGCGCACGCATATTCATAATGAATGCGAGCGAGAGATATAAAATGACCGGAGAACCCAGGGTCAAAAAAGAGGCATAGATGAAAAATAAGCGAATAGAAGACGAGGCGATGCCAAGCTTTTCTCCTAATGCTGTACAAACCCCAAAGGCTCTCTCCTCAAAAAAAAGCTGAATTCGTTTCATAATTTTCATCACTTATACGGCTAAAATGTCATTCATGGAATGTATTCAACCCCAATAAATACCACTTATCGAATTTGAATTAAAATGCAAATATAAGAATGCCAACACTATAGCTTAAAACGCTGATTCTTATTTTTTAACTTATCATTGCAAAAAAAGGGCCACAAAGCTACATTTGCGCTTCGTAAAATTTAGAATAAACCAAATTCCAATGAGAAAACTCGTTTACACCCTTGTCTCTTTCGGTGCTCTTGCGTTGGCAGGTTGTACCCTACCCCAGATGATCAAAATGGTTAAGGATAAGAAAGTTGAAGTTAGTCCTAACCCTCTTGAGGTTCACAAAGACACTGTGAATTTTGCTATGACAGGCAATATTCCAGCTAAAACTTTGAAAAAGGGTACAGTATTGACCGTAAACACTTTTTATAAGTATGGAGAAAGTGAATTGGCTCTTCCTCCTATCCCCTTCAAGGCAGAAGATTATCCAGCTAATGCTACGTCTGAGACTCCTGTCAGCAAGAATTTCTCATTCCCTTATCAGCCTGCATATAAGCAGGGAACTCTTGAAATTGGCTTTGTGGCTTCAAAAGGTACTAAATCCAAAACTACTCCAAGAGTGGCGGTTGCAACAGGCCTTATTACCACTTCTAAATTAGTTCAGAATTCATATTATGCTGCCTTTGCAGATCATGGTTATAACAATCAGGAAGAACTTGTGCCCGTTGTGATCCCTGATTTCATTTTCGAGCGCGGTAAATCTGTATTGCGCAAAAGCGAAATCAAAGCTGATAAAGGAAAGCAGTTGGATGCTTTTATCGCATCAAAGAATATTACCCGCACAGTAACCATCACAGGTACTCACTCTCCTGAAGGTCTGGAGCGTATCAACAGCAAATTGTCTGAAGAGCGTGCCGCAGCAATCGAGAAGTTCTACCGTGAAGAAATGAAGAAGTATGACTATCAAGGTGTTGCCGCTGAGATTAAATTCATTCTTAAGCCTATCGTTGACGACTGGAGTGAGTTCAAAACAGCTTTAGCATCTTACACAGGAATTTCTGCTGAAGAAAAGAATGAGTTCCTGAATGTAATCAACAACGGTGGTTCATTTGAAGAACAGGAAAAAGCATTGAAAAAATTGAAGACTTACAACAAAGTTTTCAGAGACGTGTATCCTGGACTGCGTGCCGCTAAAACTGAGATCTTCACTGTAAAGGTTAAAAAGACAGATGCGGAGATTTCTGTTCTTGCAAAGCAAATTACCAAAGGTGAAGTAGGTGCTGACGCTCTTAGCTTTGAAGAATTGATGTACTCAGCTACTCTTACTCCCTCATTGGAGGAGAAAGCTGCGATCTACGAAGCTGCAACCAAAAAAGGAAGCAACTGGAATGCTCATAACAACCTAGCTGCAACTTATATTCAGCAGGCTATTCAAAATCCTTCAGCTGCAAGTTCATTGATAGATAAAGCTGCTGCTCAACTTGACCTGGCTGCTAAAATCAACGCAACTTCTGAAGTGAACGCTAACCTGGCCACTGTTACTCTTTGGAAAGGAAACCCATACAAATCTTACAGCTATGCTGCAAAGGCGCTTAATGGTGCTAGCAATGATGTAACACGTGGTGTAAATGGCGTGAAGGGTGCTTGCGAAATCTACATGGCCAAGTATGCAGATGCAGTTCGCTCTACGTCTTCTTCCTCTGATTCTGAAGTTAACCTGTTTAACAAAGGCTTATCACAATTGTTGAGCAAAGATTACAGCAATGCTGCTTCATCTTTTGCTGAATCTACTCGGAAGAATCCTAATTATGCAATTGCATTCTACGGTGCTGCTGTTGCGGCCGCTCGTAGCAATAGTGGAGATGCAGTAGTAAGCAACTTGGTAAGCGCTGTGAAGTTAGATCCTAGCCTGAAAGAGAAAGCTTTGACTGATCTTGAGTTCGCTAAATTTAACGCTACTGATGCATTCAGAAATGCATTGAAGTAATCCAATAAGGAATTTGGTAAGAAAGCCCCGCCACAATCGGGGCTTTCTTATTTTAAATCAAAATCAATCCATGATCGGGTTTGATAACTTCCGTTAGGGTATTATTTTTACGGTCTCCAAAAATGAACGAAAACTTTTAATTCAAGGTCATGAGGGAAATACAGTTTAGGGAAGCGCTCCGTGAAGCCATGAGCGAGGAAATGAGAAGAGATCCAAAAGTGTTTTTAATGGGCGAAGAGGTAGCTGAATACAATGGTGCCTACAAAG
>CAZNCO010000409.1:0-4710 GCA_964571345.1 uncultured Ohtaekwangia sp. | reverse complement strand
ATCCAGCGTTTCTCCAAACCGGATATTTACTTACGATGGATTTTTTGCCAAAGTATCGATCTCCTTTTGCTATGCTCGCGATCCTAAAAATTGGAGACGCTAACGAAAAGATTCAGACTATTCTCTCGTAAACTCGTCAATCACATCTTTCAAATTCGGAAACGCTGAAACCAGCTCACTTCTCTTCGCCAGTTCAAAATCAGCGAAGTCGAAGCCCGGGGCTACCGTGCAGCTGACCAGGCCAAAACCCTTGCGATCTTTCACTCGCGCGGCAAACCACAGACCGGCACGAACACAGAAGGAAGGCACCGCTCCGGCTTCAAAATCATGGCCGAGAAGCACAGTGTGTAGTTGACCTTCATCGATGTATAAAATTTCGAGCGACTGCCCCTGATGAAAATACCAAAGCTCATCCGACTGGATGCGATGGAAGTGCGACTTGTCATCGTTCTCCAGTAAATAGTAAATGGAAGTAAAACACTGCGCGGCTGCCCGTGGCTGTTGGCTATGATTTCCTCCGAGCGATACGTCTCGCGATAATAGCCGCCTTCGGGGTGTGGGAGGAGTTGGAGTTGTTTCACAATTCCTTTTTCGTACCTCATGTATTGTTGATGATTTCCATGATACTTATTTCGCAAAAGCCAGTCAAAAAATTACAGAGTTTGCCTTTTCAAATTATTTCAACAAATTAGCAATGAAAATGACACATCGATGAGTTTTACAAAATCAACGTTTATTGTTTTCAAGACATTATTAATTAGTCTATCACTTCTCGGATTACCTTTTTTAACATCATGCGACAACAAAGACAATCAGGCAAAACCTGCGCTAAATTTCAATCCTGGATCATGGGATAAATTGAATAACTTTGTCGGCCCTCCGCGAAGTAAGTCAGTTTCATTTGTCATTGGTAACTTTGCATATGTTGGCACTGGATATAACATAGTTGACAAGTCATTTCTAAAAGATTTCTGGAGATATGATCCTTCCAATGATTCGTGGCTAAGAATTGCAGACTTGCCCGGTGACGGAAGACACAGCGCAGTTGCCTTCGTTTTGAACAACAAAGCTTATGTTGGGACCGGTACTTCCGATGGAATTAATGGACTCAGTGATTTCTACGAGTTTGATCCTGCTGGTGCCCAAAATGGTAAATGGACACAAATAAAAGACTTTATTGATTCACGGTACGGTGCGGTTGCATTTAGTGTAAAAAATCGTGCATTCGTCACCACTGGGGTGCAAGTGAAGGACAGTGTCAGCTTAAATGACTTATGGGAGTACGATCAACTGAATGACACTTGGACTGAAAGACCAGCCTTGGCTGGAGAAGCCAGGCGCTACGCGTTTGCAATGACAATCAAAGACTTCGTTTACTTGGGTGGTGGTCAACGAAATGAAAAATCAATGCCATCTAATATCATAGATAATCCGCTTAATGATTTTTATCGATTAGATGTAGATGCAATTGATACTGGTTCAGCTTGGACATCTTTAGGCTATGGGCCAAACTCTCCCAGAGCAATGAGTTCAACTTTTTCTATCGGTAATTCTGGCTTTCTCGCCTGTGGCGCATTTCATGTTGATGCTTACAATAATCCATTGTTCGATACCTGGGGATTCGATCCATCCGAACCAAAATGGCAAGAATACTTTACATTTTACTTCAACACACCTCAAGGCCAAGCAAGAATGAGCGCAGTTGCTTTTGCGATTGGCAATTATGGTTACCTAGCTTTAGGAAATAATGGATCGTTGGATTTTAAGGATGTTTGGAAGTTTGACCCTAATGGAATCGAACCCAATAACAAATAAATCAGCTTCTTTTTGAAACTTTCATTCACAAACTGAAATCCTTTTTCGCTCCCCATTGAACTTTATTTCCTTAAATTTGTTCCCTGAAATTGAGAAGATTGAATTATGCTGAAAGCTGCTCCTAAAAACATTCACATTTACCTGGAAAGTAATCCCAACCCAAACTCGCTTAAGTTTGTGGTGAACGAGATGCTGGTGCCGGAAGGCATGAGTTTTGACTTCCCCACCCCAACCGAGGCCGAAGAGGCTCCGCTGGCGCAGGAACTATTTATGTATCCGTTTGTGGACCGCGTGTTTTATATGAGCAATTTCATCACCGTTACCAAGAAGGAGGATGTGGAGTGGCTCGAAGTACAAGACACAATTAAGAAACACATTCAGACTTTCCTGGAATCGGGCAAATTAATCCTTGACCAAAAGGCTCCCGCAGCACCCGAGCAGGAAGAGACCGAGACCATCAAGAAAATCAGAACCATCCTGGATGAATACATCCGCCCGGCCGTAGAACAAGACGGTGGCGCCATTACGTTTCATTCCTATGATAAGAAGAGAGTGACCGTTACTTTACAGGGATCTTGCAGCGGCTGCCCTTCATCTACCATCACACTGAAAGCTGGCATTGAAAATCTTTTCAAGAAGATGATGCCCGAAGAAGTGGAAGAGGTGGAAGCTCTTGGGTAGGAGTTCTTGAAATATTCTACTTCAATATCGCTCTTTCTTTTTTCGTTATGCTTGCTTACATCTTGTTCAAAAGAACCTCTAGAAAAAAACACATATTCGTTTAGCTTCGATTCAATAAATGCATCAGCCAAAGTTCCTGGACATTTTATAAACTTTGATAACAAGAAAAGAAATCAAGCTCCATATTTCACAAAGTACAAGGATGCTTTCGATTTCTTTAAAGCAAATCCTGATCTCATTATACTTATCGATTCTATAAATGTTCAAAACATAATCTCAATTGAGCAGAAAATGGAATATGTCCCCATAAATAAAGAATCAATGACAAGATTTCTAGATTTCTATAAAAAAGGAATGGAAACCACTTTGCGTTACGAATATAAGTCACAGTTTGAAGGAGCATCGATTAGCTCGCATTCAAATTTTAAATATATCAAAATCAAATACCATTTATCCTCAGATCTTGAAAGTTTCCCAAACCCTAATCAATACTTTACACAGTATATTATTTCAACAAATCAGAAAAGTATTGCAATAAGTTTTCATCTCACCCAAGATTTAAATACAGAAGTCTTTATTAAAAACGTTAAGATTAGAAATTCAAATAAAATAAATGTGCAGTAGAATCTCAGCTTACACCGGATCTACATCAAACACAAATTTTACATTCCTGTATTCTTTCGTCTGCTGATAGCGGTGGCTCGTTTCCAGTAGCAGCGTTTTCATTTCTGCCAAGTGACCGATGCCACGGGGAATCTTCAACAACAGCGTCATCAGGTATTCGTTTCTGATTTTAGAAATCATTGGTTCGCCTGGCCCCAGGAGGCGCACTTGTTTTAGCTTCGGGCGTATTTCATCCGCATATTTTTCCGATACTTCGCGCACAACCTTTTTATCGATGTGTTTGAAAGTAATTTCAATTAATCGGGTGAAAGGAGGATAAAGATTCTCCTTGCGGTCGCGTGCCTGCTCCTGCAAGAAACCGATCACATCATTTTTGATGATGAAAGAGAAAAGCTTGTGACTTGGATTACTTGTTTGAATCACCACCTTGCCCTGCTTCGCGCGCCTGCCCGCGCGCCCACTCACCTGCGTGATGAGATGAAACGCCCGTTCATACGAACGGAAATCCGGGAAGTGCATCATGCGGTCGGCATCGAATACTCCGACCAAACTCACGTGATCAAAGTCGAGACCCTTGGTGACCATCTGTGTACCGACAAGAATGCTGGTCTCGCCACTTTCAAAATTCTTGATGATGTCTTCATATCCCGACTTCGTGCGCGTGGTGTCTAAGTCCATGCGTTGAATGTTGGCTTCAGGAAAATAAATCTTCAATTCATCTTCCAGTTTCTCGGTGCCATAGCCGAGCGTGAGAATTCTTTTTGACTCGCACGTGGGGCACTTGGCAGGCATTTCTTCGCGATAGCCGCAATAATGGCACACCATCGCATGGCGAAATTGATGATACGTAAGGCTCACCGCGCAGTTGATGCACTTCGGTACCCAGCCACAGTCTTCGCATTGCACCATGGGTGCGTAGCCCCTGCGGTTTTGAAAGAGAATGGTTTGCTCTTTCACTTGAATGCGCTCGGCAATTTCGCGCAGCAACAAGGAGGAGAACTCGCCTTTGTTGGTTTTCATTTTCTTCTCGCGCGAAACATCCGCAAAAACGATTTCAGGCAATTGTGCCTCACCAAAGCGTCCTTCGAGTCGCACCCAGCCATACTTGCCTTGTGTAGCATGATGAAAAGATTCCACTGACGGAGTGGCACTTCCTAAAATTACTTTTGCATTGTGATGCTGACCAATCACCTGCGCTACATCGCGCGCATGGTAGCGCGGGTTGGGATCGTATTGCTTGTAAGATCCATCGTGCTCTTCATCAACAACAATGAGTCCGAGATTATCGAAAGGCAGAAACACAGACGACCTCACTCCTACTACTAATTTGAATCGACCACTAAGCACACCATTCCAAACCTCCACGCGCTCGTTGTCGGAGAAGCGCGAATGATACACGCCCATCACTTTGCCGAATACTTTCTTTAGTCGCAACACAATTTGCGTAGTGAGTGCAATCTCGGGCAACAAGTACAACACCTGGTTGCCCCCATCGAGTGCGCGCTTGATTAAGTCGATGTAGATTTCGGTCTTGCCGCTACCCGTCACCCCTTGCAGCAACACTGTCTCTTTCTCTTCAAAGAATTTGAG
>CAZNCO010000408.1:0-4717 GCA_964571345.1 uncultured Ohtaekwangia sp. | reverse complement strand
CCCTTGCTTCATGCCAATCAGAAAGGAAAGAACCACCACTGGAAGGAAGCTGGCAGCTAATTTCAGGAACCATTATTGAAAAAGGTGATACTATTATCACAGACTACAAGCAAACAAATTCCATGATCAAAGTAATCAACCAAACCCATTTTGCTTTTCTCAATCACGACCTCTCCAAAGGAAAAGATTCAACAGCTTTGTTTGTGGCTGGAGGAGGAAGATACGAATTGAACGGAGATCAGTATACCGAGCATCTGGAATATTGCAGCGACCGCACATGGGAAGGAAATGATTTTCGGTTCACCGTGAAAATTCAAAACGATACACTCACTCAAAGCGGAACAGAGAAAATTGAGGGTACTTCGGTGAACCGGATGAACATTGAAAAATACGTTCGAATAAAATGAAAAAACTGTCACAAAATCCTGCGATGTCATTAGCATCTGATCCAACCGCTTATGGAAAAGCAATAGCGAATTAGATTGGGTTCATAGAATTTCAGCATCGTATCATTTCAAATGGAAATTAAAATCACAAAAACAGAGAAGTCGAAACTAAAAGACATCGACTTCCATAACATTCCTTTCGGCAAATACACTTCAGATCACATGTTTGTGATGGATTATGCGAATGGCCAATGGAGTGATTTCCGAATCATTCCCTACCAGGGTTTTGTGCTCGATCCGCAATCCAAAGCATTGCAATATTGTCAATGTATTTTTGAGGGCATGAAAGCAACCATGGGTGCTGATGGCATTCCTAAATTACTGCGTCCTGATTTAAATATTGAGAGGTTCAACCTTTCAGCCGAGCGCATGTGTATGCCGGCTGTGCCGCCCGATATTTTTCTAAAAGCCTTGAAGACACTTGTTCGACTAGAGATAGATTGGATTCCAAAGCAAGAAGGCAGTGCTCTTTACGTGCGACCGACTATGTTTGCCACCGAAAGCTCTCTTGCTGTAACACCGTCTGACACTTATACTTTTTATATCTATACTGGCCCCGTTCAACCTTATTTCACTACTCCGATACGGTTAGTTACTGAACAGAAATTAATCCGCGCTGTTCCTGGTGGCACAGGCGAGGCCAACACAGGCGGCAACTATGCCGGTTCACTCATGGCCAGCCAGCTCGCCAAACAAAAAGGATTCGACCAGATCATCTGGCTCGAGAGCCCCAACTTTAAGAAAGTGCAGGAGGCCGGAATGATGAACTTGTTTTTTGTGATTGGCGATACCGTGTTAACTCCACAACTTACAGGCGCAGTACTGAAAGGCACCACACGCAATTATTTCCTGGATATTCTTAAAGAAAGAAAAATCAAAGTGGAAGTTCGCGATATTTATATTGAAGAAATTGTGGATGCGTATCAGAAAGGAACTTTGAAAGAAGCTTTCGGGTCAGGAACAGCAGCGGTTGTTTCGCATATATCGGAGATCACTCATGGCGACACCAAAATGACATTGCCACCCGAACGCGCCATCAGCAAAATGCTTTTCGATGAAATCAACGGGTTGAGATCGGGAAGAATCGCAGACAAACGGAATTGGTTAGTATCATGTTAATCTTTAAACGAAACCAGATATGAGTAAAATTAATTGGAACGATGTAAAAGAAGAGCAGGTGAACCCGAAGATGAAACGCAAATTCATCTACGGAGAAAAAATAATGATTGCCCGAATGGAATTCGAAGACGGCTTCACGGTGCCGTGGCATTCGCATGAAAACGAGCAAATCACCGAAGTGCAACAGGGAACACTTCGTTTTTGGTTTGACAATGACGAATCGAAATACATGGATTTACATCCAGGCGATTCCGTGATTATTAAAGGCAATCGACCGCACAAAGCTTTGATGATTGGCAAAGTAATTGAAACCGATACTTTCTCGCCTCCGCGGCAGGATTGGATTGATGGATCTGATAACTATTTGAGGAAGTAATGGATTTAGGAATTAAAAATAAAGTTGCCTTAGTACTGGCATCCAGTAAAGGCTTAGGCAAAGCAGTAGCGATTGAATTAGCTAGGGAAGGAGCACGTGTCATTATCTGCGGCACTGATTCAAAAGCATTAGCCGAAACAAAGACTGAGATCGAAACCATTGCCCCGGGAAATGTGGCTGCGTTTATCTGTGACATTATAGAGGATGCGCAACGCAAAGAGCTGATCGAACAAAGTGTAAAGACGTTTGGCGAAATTGAAATCCTTGTAACCAATACCGGTGGACCAAAGGCTGGCGGCTTCGAGCAATTTAGTGTTGAAGATTGGAAGCAGGTTTACAATCTGCTATTCATTAGCGCTGCAGATATCATACAGCGAGTGTTGCCCGGCATGAAGAAGAAAAAATGGGGCCGCATTCTCACCATCACTTCGATCACAGTAAAACAACCTGTTGATAATTTGATTTCTTCCAATGCTGTGCGAACCAGTTTAGTTGGATTGGTAAAGAGCTTGTCGAACGAAGTGGCCTCCTTTGGTATCACGGTGAATAATCTCTTGCCGGGATACACGAAAACAAATCGCCTTGCTCACTTAATGGAAGTAAACCCGAAGGTGAATGATGTAGTTGAAACCATCCCGATGAAACGTTTTGGCACTCCGGAAGAGTTTGCGGCTGCAGCTGCGTTTCTGGTAAGTGAGCGGGCAAGTTACATCACAGGCCAGTCGCTGGCGGTAGATGGCGGGTGGATAAAAGGGAATTAGTTCCTGAGTAAAATCTATTGCACTACTGCTTCGCTCTTTTCAATAAGATGCTATCAGCTTGCTGATCTTGCTGCGCGATGATAAGATTTCTTTCCTTCCGATAAAGTTTTTGCATAGGCCATCCAGAGCCATCCGGAAAAAACATTTTGTTCAGGCCGGGGAATTTTTTGACATCCTCATCCCATTCAGCAACATCGGAAATTTGTGGCCGTACCTGCAATTGTCCCTCGTCACTTATAGTTATCTCCAATGGATAGGTAACGGAGCTTTGCGGATGGGTGTATTCCGTTTCGTTCTTATCCTGAAAAAGAGTGACGGTAAGTTCTCCGCTTAAGTTGTCGAGCTGGCTTATGGTGAATTCGCAATACGTGTAGCCCTTCTCCGATTTCTCAACATAAACGTAATCGCCCGTAACGTTTTGCTTTGGGATCTCCGGATCGGGTTTGTATTCCGATACCTGCGCAGTATCAGTCGAAGCGCTTTGCGTTTCAGACTTCTCATTTGAATCTTTTCCCGATTGACAAGAAAAAAGCAAAACTATCACCAGACTAGCAATTACTATTTTCATTTTTGAAGAGTTGTCAAAAATAAAGGTAACAGATTTGAATATAGCCTTAGCAGTTCCCAGGATCAACCGCACATTCCTTTCGTTTGAAGTTCAAGCCTGTTGAATCTCTGGCACATTACGATGCCCATCCACCCAATAAGCCCAAAGGACAAATAACCACTGCAGATGACCAGCCCAGGCAATTGCAGCAACATTTGGTGGTGGCGGGCCAATCATATTAGAAATGGAAATCAAATAGAGGAAACCGATCAAGCTCCAGAATCCAATTTTCCCGATACGGTCTACTGAAGTTGTTCTTTTTACATAAAGGATTATCCCACCCGCGAACAGTGCAGTTTCAACCAGGAAGGTAGCAGCTTTATAGTTCCACAAACCCAATCCCACCTTGGTTGTTTCTGACAATGTCAGCGGCAAATCCGGCCGGTGTGTGAAAAAGTCTAACAACCAATGGCTCGCCACACAGGCAGCAATCAAGATACCAGCGGCAGTGTCTTTTTTTATTAGATACGTTAACCCAAAGCCGCCCGCAGCCCAAACCAAAGCCATTACCAGGCTGTGGGTAAACGGATAGTGAATAAAATTCAGTGGGGTCATGGCGGTGATGCCTGGCTCAATCGCTACTTGTTCCAGATTCAATAAAAGAAGCGTAGGCCAAAGTAAATCTACAAACTGGGCAGCGAGAAAATAAGTACCTAAGGAAACAGATGGCTTCAAAGATTTAGCAGCCATGCCGACAGCGAAATGACCAATGAACATAGAGGTTGTGTTTTCTTACAAAAGAAACAAATAGCAGGGAAAGAAAGATTAGTCTGTCATTTAATATGGACTCGTTTCAGTTTTTCATCTCTACCTTAGTTTTATCAGGCAGCACCGTGGGGCCCTTCACATATTTCTCCAGCCAGTTGTCCATTTCCCACAACGTATGCAGCACAGACTCACGCGCGCGGTAGCCATGACTTTCATAAGGAAGTAAAACAAAACGTGCGGTACCTCCGTGACCTTTAATCGCATTGTGCATACGTTCGCTTTGAATCGGAAAGGTGCCGGTATTGTTGTCAGCTTCTCCGTGGATCATCAGCACAGGCTCGTTGACTTTATTCGCGTAAGAAAACGGAGACATGTTGTAATACACCTCTGGCGCCTCCCAATAGGAGCGTTCTTCATTTTGAAAACCAAATGGCGTGAGTGTGCGATTATAGGCGCCACTACGCGCAATGCCTGCTTTGAAGTAGTCGCAATGTGCTAGCAAGTTCATGGTCATGAACGCACCATAGCTATGCCCTCCTACTCCAATCCTGTTTTTATCAACCACGCCCAGCGACACACCGTAGTCTACAATTGCTTTGGCGTTGCTTACCAGCTGTTGCACATACGTATCATTGGGTTCTGCTTTTCCTTCACCTACAATTGGCATCGATGCATTGTCCAACACAGCATAACCCCGCAC
>CAZNCO010000407.1:0-4718 GCA_964571345.1 uncultured Ohtaekwangia sp. | reverse complement strand
GTACAACAACAGGCTATGCGTTCTTCGGACAAGCCACGTATAGTCTGTCAGAAATTCTGGATATAACTGGAGGCTTGCGTTACGATTATGAACATAAGACACAAAGCGCCAAAGGTGAATTTGAAATGACCAGCGGCATCTTTACCATTTTGCCAGACACATCAGCCACAGCCCACTTCAATGCGATCTCGCCCAAGCTCGGCCTTTCATTGCGCGCAGGTGAAACAAGTAATTTATATTTAAATTATTCCAAAGGCTTCCGCACAGGAGGACTGACGCAATATTCACCTGATCCATCGCAGCCAGCCCTATATGCCTTCAAGCCAGAGTATAGCAACAATTTTGAAGTTGGACTGAAACAAAGCTTACTTGAAAATAAATTGCGTTTTAATTTAGCCGCGTTCTACATAAAAGCAACAGATGTGCAAGTACCAACATTGGTATTACCGCAAGCCGTTACAATCACACGAAATGCAGGGGAACTTGAAAGCAAAGGTGTTGAACTAGAAATATCTACAACGCCCATTCCCCGCTTGCAATTGGATTACAATTTTGGATATACAGATGCGCAATACACTACATTGAAGCTTGCGAAAAACGGAAACGAACTTGACTTAAAAGGGAACCACCAATTGTTCACGCCAAACATTACTTCCATGCTGGCTGGCCAATACAACTGGAATCTATCTTCCACTCAAAATATTCAACTGATTACACGACTTGAATGGATGTTTTTGGGCGATCAGTATTTTGATTTAACCAATGCGATTAAACAATCGGGATACAGCTTGTTGAACGCACGCGTTGGTGTTACTGCAAAAAATTGGGAGTTGTTCTTTTGGGGACGAAACCTGGCAGACGCCCGTTACATTTCGTACGCTTATGATTTTGGCGCAGCACATCTGGGTGATCCAAAAAATTATGGAATCACGATAAGAAAGAATTTTTAGAAGAGAATAAGTTCTCAATCATCAAACCAGACAGCCGGGACATTCTCCTGGCTGTTTTCGTTATCGGATGAACGCATGATGCGATAACAGAAATTTACAACAAAACACTCTGAATTGGTTGCACATTCCGTTATCTTGATACATTCAAAACCTATGAAAGAAAATCTTTTTGATCTAACCGGCAAAGTCGCGCTAGTGACTGGCGCCTCGAAAGGAATCGGCAAAGCGATTGCTGAATTGTATGCACAGGCGGGTGCTAAAGTTGTGGTCTCAAGTCGTAAACAAGATGCGGTGGATGCTGTTGTTGCAGAGATCAAAAGCAAAGGCGGCAAGGCATTGGCAGTAGCCTGCAATGTTAGTGACGCAGCCGAAATCCAAAAATTGGTTGACTCAACCTTAGCGGCATACGGTACAATTGATATTCTTGTAAATAATGCAGCGGCTAATCCAAGTTTCGGACCTGTAGTTGATACAACAGAGTCGTCATTCGACAAGATCATTGCCGTGAATGTAAAAGCTCCATTCGAACTCGCGAAAAAAGTCTACCCGATCATGAAAGAAAAGAAGAACGGCTCGGTGATCAACATAAGCTCGGTGGGCGGCTTGCGGCCAGAGCAGGGCCTCGGAATTTACAGCATGAGCAAAGCAGCCCTAATCTCCCTTACAAAAGTGATGGCCAAAGAATGGGGCGATGACAATATCCGGGTGAATGTGATTTGCCCAGGTTTGATCAAAACGAAATTCAGTGAGGCCTTGTGGAGTAACGAAAAGATCATGCACACCATGATGAAGATGCTGCCCATTAAGCGTGTAGGAACACCAGAAGAAATTGCCGCGCTCGCCCTTTATCTAGCATCAGATGAATCTTCGTATAGCACGGGAAGTGTGTTTACAGCAGACGGTGGATTTACCATTTAATCATGAAAACTCTTTTTCTTACAGACAAAATAAAATTGCTTCTTCCCGCCTACCAACTCTTTTTGAAGGAAGAAATTTATCCAATCGAATTGTCCGTGATCTCAAGACCATTTCGCGAATCGCTTCATCTCCTACAGAAGCTTCGGGCAAAGGCCAAAGAGAAAAAATTGTGGGCACCTCACCTTTCAGAAAAGGAAGGTGGCGTTGGGCTTTCGCTCGTAGAATTTGCACATGTGAGTGAACTGCTGGGCACCTCCCCCATCGGGCATTATATTTTTAATTGCCAGGCACCTGATATCGGCAACATGGAGTTGCTGCATGGCCACGCATCGACCGAACTAAAAAATAAATTTCTCCTGCCGCTGATAGACGGCTCGATACGCTCTTGTTTTGCAATGACAGAACCTTCGATGGCAGGATCAAACCCAGTGCAGCTTACAACTACTGCCATTCGGGAGGGGAACAATTATGTGATCAATGGACACAAGTGGTTTACTACCGGGGCGGATGGTGCTTCATTTACAATTGTGATGGCGATCACCGATCCAAAAAATGAAAACCATTATTTACGTGCCAGCATGATTCTGGTTCCTATCCCCAGCCATGGATTTGAACTTGTGCGCAACGTACCGATCATGGGCGAAGCCGGTGAAGATTATATGAGCCATGGTGAAGTTCGGTTTACCAATTGCCTCGTTCCGGTTTCTAATTTGATTGGTGAAGAAGGAAAGGGATTCGCCTTAGCACAGGCAAGGCTAGGGCCCGGCCGTATTCATCACTGCATGCGTTGGATTGGAATTTGCGAACGCGCGTTTGAGTTTATGTGCAGGCGAGCGGTTACACGCCAGTTGGATGAAAACCGTTACCTCGGCCATCAACAAATTATTCAAATGTGGATTGCCGAATGCCGTGCTGAAATTAATGCCGCACGATTGCTGGTGATGCACACTGCTTATGAAATTGAACGTTCTGGCGCCAAGGCAGCAAAAGATGAAATTGCAGCAATCAAATTTTATGTAGCCAAAGTATTAGACAATGTGGTCGATAAAGCTATTCAAGTTCATGGTGCGTTAGGAATCACGGATGACACACTTCTTTCTTTCTGGTATCGTCACGAACGTGGTGCACGTATTTACGATGGGCCAGATGAAGTTCACAAAACTTCATTGGCAAAATCAATATTAAAGAAACACGGGCTATCTTTTTAGCATCATGATTGATCAACCGGCACAAACCAGAATTGGAGAAGAAATTAATGCAGAGGTTCTTGGCACCTACCTTCGGGATCACCTGCCCGGAGTGAAAGAAATTTCCATTCAGCAATTTCCAAGCGGATATTCTAATCTTACCTATCTCGTGCAATCGGGCGATGACGAGTTTGTTTTGCGCAGGCCACCGGTGGGAGCCAACATCAAGTCAGCGCATGACATGGCTAGAGAATTCAACGTATTGGTTTCGCTACGAAAAGCAGGCTATCCAAAAAGTCCGGAGCCGATCTTGCTTTGTGAAGACGAATCGATCATTGGCGCAAAGTTTTATTTGATGCGGAGAGTACAAGGTGTGATTCTTCGCAATCGTATTCCTAAGGGCTTGGAAATTGAACCAGCAACATTTCAAGCTTTATCAAAGTCGGCCATTGATCAGTTGGCGCACTTACACCAATTGGATATTCACGCTTCTGGTTTAGATCAACTTGGAAAGCCAGAAGGATATGTGCAACGGCAGGTGGAAGGATGGACCGCGCGATATGAAAAAAGTATGACCGACAACATTCCTTCACTAAACGAAACTGCTGATTGGATGAAAAAAAATTTACCGGTCGCTTCTTCAGTTGCGTTCATTCACAATGATTTCAAGTACGACAACCTTGTTCTCGATCCGAACGATCTTACCCAAGTGCTTGCTGTACTTGATTGGGAAATGGCCACGGTGGGCGATCCGTTGATGGACTTAGGAACAACTCTTGCCTATTGGGCTGAAGCAACCGACTCGGATGCGTTGAAACCATTCAATCTTACCTGGATGCCTGGCAATCTCACACGGCAACAAGTGTTGGATTATTATCAGGAAAAATCCGGAAGCACCGTTAAGGATATAATTTTTTACTATGCCTTTGGTTCTTTTAAAGTAGCCGTAATCTGTCAGCAAATTTATTTTCGGTTTAAGAAGGGAATCACCCAAGACCCACGCTTCGCATCATTGATTAACGTGATTAACGCATGCGGAGAAAATGCAAGACGGGCAATCACTGATTTGAAAATTTAAAAGATTCAATTTCTATGTTTGAAATAAAGAACATTACTATTCTTGGAGCCGGGAATCTCGGAAGTCGTATCGGGCTGCAGGCTGCTATCTCTGGACTTCGGGTTGTGTTTTATGATGTGAATGAAGCTGCCTTCATCCGTGCAAACGAAGTGTTTCAAAAAATACTGAAGCATTTAGTAAAAACGGAGATGATCACTACGGAGGAAAGTTCCCACGTTCAATCAAGAATTTTCTTTACTACCGATCCCGCAGAAGCAGTTCACGAGGCAGACTTAATCAGCGAAAGTGTGATCGAAGAATTGACGATCAAACAAAGAGTATGGGAGCAATTCGGAAAAATTGCCCCAGCGAAAACGATTTTCACCACCAACACTTCTTACCTATTGCCCTCACAGCTTGCCTCGTTTTCCGGACGACCGGAAAAATTTTGCGCGTTTCATTTTCATGATGTGTTTAATGCGCGCATAGTAGACATCATGCCTCATGCAAGAACGGATCCAAGCCTGATTCCGATATTAGAAGAACTAGGGAAAAAGCTTAACCAGGTTCCTGTGGTGGTGAAAAAGGAATCTCCAGGGTATATCT
>CAZNCO010000406.1:0-4718 GCA_964571345.1 uncultured Ohtaekwangia sp. | reverse complement strand
GTGTTAATCCTTTGCATTCCTAGTAAGATGGAAGACACATCACATACGGCAGAAGTAGCTGCAAGCGATACAACTAATTTGGGATCAATTTTTAGAAATTTCCACGTGAAGGCGCCCGCCACCAACGGGATCAAAACAGAGATGACAGATATCGCGATAAATATTATTACAATCTGCGGCACTTTTTTAATTATAATACAGTCATATCCATCCCTTTACTGTTAACGACTCTCAGTAAAACTTATTTTATCACTTGCACCCATCCTTTGCAAGTAGCTTCCCCAACCAAGGTTGCTTCATAGTAGTAAACACCAGCATCAACTTCATGGGCAGCCCAGTCATTTCTGTAGTCAGAGTTTGAATACACTAGTTTACCCCAACGATTAAAGATGCGAATGGCTATCTGCACCGGAGGCTCTACTCCAGGCACAATTGGCTGATCACCAAACTTGATCTGAAAATGGTCGTTGGCTCCAGGTGTTTGATCCGGTGTAAAAACATTGGGCACGAGCAACTGATAAATGGGAACACTTTGAGCTTGCTCATACACACATCCCTCGCTCAATCCTACTAGCTTCACGGTGTACGTTGAATCTTTCTGGTAGATATGTGTCACTTTCTGATCGTCAGAAGTTGTGCCATCTCCAAAATCAAAAAATAAATTATACTGGGAATCACTCAAATTGGTTGCAACAAGAGTTGGTCGGTTAAAACAATCAAAAAGTCGATCTACCTTCATCTTAATGTCCATACCAGGAATTACCTTTACATTAACCGTGTCTTTAACAACGCATCCATGCGCATCAGTGACGGTAATAAAATAAGACGTTGTTTTCGCTGGATTTATGGAAGGCTGTGCCACCGCTGAAGAAAATGAATTATCCATTGTTGACCAAAGATAGGTTGCACCACCCGATGCGATTAAATGCGTACCTGCATTAAAACATATTGTTTGATCGGGCCCGACCTTCCCCTCCGGTTGGTAAGCATTTATGACAACTTTTGCTGAGTCAACACCCGTACATGTACCACGATCGAATATTGTAAGCTTCACGGTATATTTCCCTTCCCTTTGATATTGATGCGCAATAAAAAGCGTATCAAGTTTTGTGAATAAGCTTCCGTCTCCCAAATCCCAATCATAATATTGTCCCCCTGTACTTCTGTTTTGAAAAACAATTTTATCGTTAAGACAGACCTGATTTAAACCCGGATGATCAAATTTCAGGGAGTTCGTTTGGATACGCGCTTTAAGCGAAGCAAGATCGAGCTTAAAAGCCGCGTTGTTGCAATTGATACTTCCATTCACATTGCTCCACGCATGTGGTGTTGTGGGGAAATCAGAAGTAGAGTGCCCTGCAGAATTAAGCGCCCAACAACCTGCACATACTGAATGATAAACCACGCCACTCTTATCAAAGCGGCATGTACCGCCATCTACGTGCGTACCCGATTGACCTCCTCCTAACAATGTTGAATACAAAAGTTGTTTTGCATCTTTTGACAAAACAATAAAATAAAAATCAGATCCATTGGTGTTTTTTTGAAGCGCATCGGCAGTAACGGGCATTCCAAACGTAGTGCCCGTCCAATATCCCAATTGGTTATTAATTTTTCCACCCCAGCCTGATAAAAAAATATTATTGCAGTCATTAACTAAAAATGCGGTGGGTGAAATATTAGGCACACCAGCACCACTTCCAAAAACAGTAGAGAAAACCAGCGTGTCTAATGTGTTCGTAAACTTCTGTAAAAACTGTCCACTGCCGGGGTTTGAGTACACTCCCGAGGTAATCGGAAATGAACCGTTTGTCTGCCCATAGACATATACTTTTTCACTCTGATCGAGATCGAGAAAAAAAACTTCATCAAAATTATTAGTACCTGTTAATGTGCTGTTTAATATTTGAGAACCGTCTCCCTTAATCTTTGCAATCCACCCATCGGCATTCCCTGCCAAAGTTCCCTGGTATGTCTTGGTGGTTATTGCAAAATTTGAACTAGTGGTTCCTCCTCCTACAAATATGTTTCCTGCTTTGTCAATCTGGATTGTGTGTGAGGCATCATCGCCACTACCACCAATTAATGCTGCCCAAACAATAGAACTAAGATCTCCTTTCAAGCGCATTACAAGAGCATCGGTGTTGCCTCCCTGATAGGTTGTATTAAAACTATTAAACGCGGGAAAATCAGTTGACGAAGTAACCGTACTCACAAAAATATCGCCAGTAGCTTTGTCTGTAATAATATCTCCACGCATCTGATCACCATAGTTCTGAACCAACATTCCCATGATTGGGTTGAGTCCATCATTCCCTGAACCACCAAGGTACGTGCTCGCCAAAAGTTGCTTTCCGTCAGAAGAAATCTTCGCGACAAAAATATCAGATCCGGCTTCGTAGGGTATTGGCATCTCACGGTTAGAAACAAATTGCGGAATTGAAACCCCTCCTTTAAAGGTCTGACTTTGTGCACCTGTCGTAGTCGGAAAATTAGAAGAGCTCGTAGTACCTAATACCAAAAGATTACTGTTGCCATCTACTACCAGACTGTGCGGAGATTCAGAATTACTTCCTCCCAGGTAGCAGGCATAAAGCAACTTTTGGCCCGTAGAATCATACTTATAAATTGCGACATCATAAATGCCACCGTAATTGGTTTGAAATGATCCTGGCGTAGCCGGAAATGTTCCACCCACATTAAAAAGGTTTACAACTCCTGAGGAGTAAAGTGATCCGTGCTCAGCAGGTGTCGCTGTACTACCCCAATTATCCGCACTAAATCCTGAGTAAGTTGAAAAGATTAAAAGCGGATCAATCACTAACTCATGACAGGGATCATAATCGCCAACCGAGAAAGAAAAAATACCATCGCATAAAACGTATTCACATTTCACAAAGACTTTTCTACCATCAATGTATTGAAAGGCAATCGGCTTCATTTCGGTGATATTAGCCAATGGTGTCTTAAGAAGTACTTCTCCTTTAAGCAACTCCGCGAATTCCTGGCCGGAATATTTCCATTGTATCTGTTCTATCCTGGCTCCTGGCGCCACAATAAAATCATACTTCAAATTCTGGCCCGAGGAATAAATCTTTAAATCGATGCCTTCATAAAAGGAAGAATAAACCATCCCCTCAAAGGCACGAACATCTGTTCTCCACTTGTCAGGCCTATCCAGAAAGTAATTAAAATATTCTGGAAACATACCGAATGATGCAGGTTTGGCAGTAGCGTTTGCACCAAGGTAATTCGTTTGTACCACGTGGCCACAGATGGAGTTATCAAAATCTGCTCTATCGCTTTCGTGACTCGCATCGGTACCAAAATGATGTTGATTGATCCTTCGGTAATCAAGAAAAGTAAAAGAAAAATTCCCTTTTTCAATTCCAAGAAATCCTCCCGGAATCCGGGCCCGGTAATCCAACGATGAATGCCATTGACCTTTGTTTTCAACAAATTGAAGAAAGGGTGAAGCTAAAATCTTAGAAGCGAATAGCGGAAAGGCAAAAACACAAACCAACTGTAAACGCAAACTCCATTTTTTCATCAAACGCATGGAGCAATTTACAAAAACCTCTTTTTATCCTAAAAACTAGTCTTTGGCTACTGCATTTCTGTAGAGGATGAAACCCATCAACACAAAACAAACTGCTCCCATCAGCTGATATCCGCTGCTCCCCATGGCTGCTGTTAGTGAGTGTTCAAGACTAATCGCATCAAGAGCATCATAATAAAATACAGCAAGCACCGCCACAATTACACCCGACAAAGCACCTCCAGCTATAAGACCTGTCGCAAAAAGATTACCGCGACTAAGGTCATCCTCTTCGATTTTTTCTTTCTTGCGTTCGGCTCTCCAGTCGATGAAACCTTTCAAGGCACCGCCTAAAAAGATTGGTAATGTAGTTGCCAAAGGCAAATACAAACCGATTGCAAATGCAAGAGCTTTGATGCCGCATAGTTCAATCATCACCGCGATAAACATACCTACCATTACAAATTGCCAATCAAGATTGAAGGACAAAATACCTTTTGTAAGCGTAGCCATCAGTGTAGCCTGGGGCGCAGGATACTTTGTACTTCCGATGGCATGCGTAAATCCTTGCGCTACAAGATCAGGTGTGGGGGTATCCAACACTTTAATAATAATACCAATAGCAAGAGAAGAAACCAGTGCACCGATAAACAAAGCAACTTGCTGATGCCTTGGTGTTGCTCCGACCAAGAATCCGGTTTTTAAATCCTGTGAAGTACCACCAGCATTTGCGGCTGCAATACAAATGATACCTCCTACAACCAACGCCATTGGCTCATAAAGTTTTCCAGTCCAACCAACTGACGTAAATATTAAACACGTTCCCATCAGAGTAGCAATCGTCATTCCGCTGATTGGGCTGTTGCTTGTTCCCACTAGCCCAACAATTCTGCTGGCCACTGTTACGAAGAAGAAACCAAAGAGGATAATCAGAATACTTAACAAAAATTTTTGAATGATTCCATCTCCGGGAATGTTAGGCAACAGCACAATCACCAACACAAGTAATAAGCTGCCAATAATCACAACTTTGAATGACAAATCACGATCGGTGCGAAGGATACTTGCCTCACTTTTATCCTTCAGTGAATTCATGCTTTCGCGGAAAGAACTCACTATCGTAGGGATTGTTTTAATCAAAGTAATCAACCCACCGGCAGCGACTGCGCCCGCACCAATC
>CAZNCO010000405.1:0-4740 GCA_964571345.1 uncultured Ohtaekwangia sp. | reverse complement strand
AAAGAAAATTCCAACAGTGAGAAATAAACCACTGAATGAAAGCACACGAAACCAGTTCATGGATTTCTCCAGGTATTTTTCATAGGCGTCAATACTGAAAGGATGCTTTTGCTGCAAAAGCTTTATGGCGCCCGCACCCAAAAGTGAGATCCAAAAAATCAGGAGCGAAATGTTAGTCAACCAGAACCCAATAGTGAACAGTTGGTGATTCTTGAATTTAGTGATATTCTGCTCACCCAGCGCTGAGTAACAGATCGATGCCAGGAGTATTAATGTGTTGATGCCGATAGTTGCCCCCATTGCATGGGCCACCGTGATGTGAGTGCCGTGTGTAAAAAAGTTTAATGCAGGAATTGAAATAAGGATAGCTAGTGAGAGGTTTATAAATATCCAGATGTCACTTGCCAGTAACAATCGCGAGGGTATAATGTGAAAATGGCGCTGGCTTTCCGCAACACTCTTTTTCCAGTTCCAAATAATATTGCCGAGGATGAGGAGTTCAGTCATGCTAATGAAGTATGCAATATTCTTTATCCAGACGGCCGAAGGCACGATGTAGGTGTGGTGCCCCCAATTAAACAAGAGGTTTGTGAGTCCCAGAAAGTAGAAGAAGAAGGTGAGTCGCGACCTGGATGTTTTGTTGTTACCGCTAATTTTTTCCATCAGGTAAAACGCAGTGCCGTAAACCATTTGGTTCCAGGCACCCACCATGGCTGCGTTAGCCTTCCATTGAATAGTAATGTCGCGGACCGTGTTGTTTTGAACGCTGCCGAATAACCAAAGATAAGATTCCGCATAAGTGATCAAGAAGGCGATGAGGCCCGTCCCCCACATCCACACATAAACAGGATAGTTTGATCCACCTTTTATTGTCAAGAAATAATTGAAAATAATCAGACACCAGGAGAGCGAAACCGGGATTGCCAGCCAGACTGGATATTCCAGGTATTCCCTGCCTCCAAATGTGCCGGAAGAATAAAATACAATAATGGACACTCCTGTGATGATGAATAGCACCCAATGGAGTCTTGCGAGTTTTTCAGAATATAATTTCTTTCCAATCGCTGTCGAAGTATAAGAGTAAATGCTACCTGCTGCCGTTTGAAATATCCATGCAATTACAAGGGTAACATGTAATGGCCGGGTTTTGTAAAATGACAAGGACTCTATGAGAAAGTCCGGTACTAAGTACTGAACACTACCCAACAGACCTATGAACATTCCCGATACCAGGCAAATGAGGCCGGATAGAAAAAATAGTGATCCGGCTTTTGACGAATGAGGAACAAAAGATTGACCATTGCGATAGGGTTTTACTTCATTTACTTTTATAATGGTAGGCGGTTGAATCAACATGTGAAAGAAATTTTGTAATTGCTTCTGCTTCGTGATTTGACAGACCGTAATGCGGCATGCGCCTGGTGCCGCTTAATATGATGGCCTTTGCGTATGCATCGCCCTTCCTTGATATTGTAGTTGTTAAGTCAGGACTCAGATAGCCACCCAAACCATAAAGCTGGTGGCACGATGAACAGTTGTAGGTTTGCCAAAGAGTTTTGCCTTCAATAGCTGCTGAACTTAATGGTGGGTTGTTTGCTGAAAGCGTAGTGCCTTCCGTGTACACCAACATCGTGTAGACAACGAACAAGACAAGTAGAGTGCAGAGGATCCAACGTTTCATTTCATAGAGGTTAGCGAACCTGTGTTACTAAAATCTCGTAGTTTTTACCTGAAGAGGTACCCAACCTGCAACAGAAAAGCTGCATTGTTGGAGTGCATTCCACTGTCATAGTACATTCCCTGAAAGACATCCATAAAACCAAAGGTGTACAGGAGGCGTGTTTGAATGGCTCCCTTCTTTAAGCCGAATTCCATTCCTGGCCCCAAAACCATTCCTACATCAATGCGATTCATGTTGTTCATCATATCTGTACTGGAATTCGTTGTTTTATCCCGTGCCGTCAACAAGGTGCTTTCGGTAAGCCCCAGCACCGCGGTGAACTTTACCGGGCCTTGGGGTAGATTGTTGTATTGCCCCATGGCCCAAACATCGAGGTACGATAGGCGGTATTGCGAATTGTACGATGAATTCATCTCCCCATAATTTGCTCCACGACTCATATAACCCACATTGCCTACAAAAGACCAGCGCTGGTGCAATGGGACTGTAAGACTTACACCTCCGCCCCACGAACCTGCGTAGTTATACATCATGCTATTTGAGTTCATGCTGCCATAGTTGTACATGTTCATATTCATGCCCATGCCTTGCACCAGCGAACTCGTTCCTCCGTTGAGGTATGTGCCAATGCTAAGTTTTGAAGGCACCACGTCCTGAGCTGACAGCTTCGCAGCAACCAGGCTCAGTAAAAAAATTGTTACTATTGTTTTCATATTTTAACTATTGATGATTCTCTTTTATTCGGATCGTTGACTATTGGATTGAATCAGGTCATCCATATTCGCCACCAGCATTCTTTTGTATTCACGCACATACCAGTTGATGGCATCGTGCTTATCACGTGACAGATCGCTGGACTTCGAGAATGCCTCGAACGCATTGTATCGCGCGGCTGCGAACATGAACGCTGCACCTACACGTTCCTTTGGTTCGGTCCTCGTAAACTCATTGGCAAGGTCTATGAATTTATCGGCCATGTGAGCCCTTGATATTTTATCTGCTTTTTCCATCTGATTAAGTTTATCGTTCATATCGTTCCAATCGGCTTGACTAAATTGCGGAAGGTATTCTTTTGCAGCCTGACGAAACAGGTTGTCCATGTATGCATCAACTCGATCTGAAAGAACTATTGTTTTCATGTTGATGTCCGTTTGCCTAAGCACCCTGTGTTCATCTGATCACCTCTTTTGTTTCTCCGCAGGTTAGCATCGCTTTTCCGAAGAACGGGTTTTTGATTTCTTTTTGATCACTCAGCCAGTATGCACCTTTGCCATCGCGGGCCATCGGACAATACTGGTAATAGATGGTCTCACCGGAGGAGCCGAAGGTCTTGACAGCCTTGTACATCTCATCATTAAGGTCGGCATAGGCGAGTCTTTGCTTTTCAATATCATTTGTTGATTTGATTCTGTTCAGGGCTGCATTAAGTATTGGCAGCGATGCCATCCACTTATTCATCGTTTCTCCTTTTAACAAACTCATGTCCACGCCCGTCAGCGCTGTTTCAACATCGGTGGCTGCTGATTTTGCCTTGGCGGCATCCGAAGCTATAAAAGCATTGCCCAGCAACAACTGTTTTTTATAGACTTCGGTGAATTGCTTTTTGAACGCATCGTTTACGCCCATGTCCATTTTCATAGTGCTGTGCCCTTCGTGATTTTCCTTGGATGCATTCTGCTCATTAGACTCATCTTTTTTATCTCCTCCCATATCCATGCCGGCATGGCCCATGGCAACTTTGCCGCCTTCGGGATTCATCATGCTTTTTTCGCCACGGAGCTGAACGGCTGCATCGATTTTAAAAACGCCATTGGAAACCACCATCTCGCCTTCCTTTAAACCGGATTTTACAACCCAGTAATTACCGGCATCGGAGCCCAATTCTACTTCGCGATACTGAAACATATTGGCGTGGCTGTCGGTCATCACATACACAATGGCTTTCTTACCTGTCCACAGGATAGCAGCCTTAGGAACTACTACTTCTTCACCTGACCGATATAGCATGGTCCGCAATATTCCTGACGCGAGCATTTCAGGCTTCAGCAGATCGCGTGGGTTGTCGAGTTCGACCCTTACTTTGGTTACCCGGGCCATCTTGTCAAGAACGGGATCAATGAAAGTAACTCTGCCGGCAAACTCTTCGTTAGGCAATGACTTGATGGTGAACCTGATCTTGTCGCCCATCTTTATCCAGGGAAGATCATTTTCGTAGGCATCGAACATGACCCAGAGGTGATTAAGGTTAATAATCTCAAACAGGGGATTCCCTTCACTCACATAATCACCGAGGGCCACGTTGCGTTTGGTCACGGTTCCATCGAGCGGGGAGAGCACCTCAAAGTAGAACTTAACTTCTCCGGTTTTTTCAATGTTATCAATCTGTTCCTCGGTGAGGCTCCACAGTTTCAGCTTCTGCCGTGAGGCATCGTAATATTGAAAGTTTGTGTCTTTGAATTTCATTGCCTCAAAAAGCTCGCGTTGGGCAGTAACCAGGTCGGGCGAATAAATGCTGGCGAGCACTTCCCCCTTCTTAACTTTTTGCCCGGTAAAATTCACGTACAGTTTTTCGATCCTGCCCGGATAGCGCGCTGTCAGCTGGGCTATTTTGCGTTCATCGGCCACCACCTTTCCTGGCAGGTACACTTCTTTATAAGGAATTTTTTTCTCCACCGGTGTCATTGCCACTTCAGCGATCTTCATGGCCGCGTCTGAGAGCTTCACACTGAATTGAGCCGACTCGTCTTCTGGTGCCATTGACATGTCGTGGGCGCTCATGTCATGCGCTGCCGGCTCCTTTTCTGTGGGAGCCTCACCGCCTCCGAAGATGAGCCAACCAAGAAGAATACCCAGCGCCAGCAGGCCAGCGTTGATGAGCATCTTTCTGCTTTTTATTGCCTCCATGATTTTCATATTAGTAGTGTTTTGCTGTTAAGTAATTGATATAGGATACCGTTGTGTTCTGTTCGGCCCGGGCTTTCTCCAGTTCCAGTTCATAGTTGAGCAATTGCCGGTTCATCCGCAGTATTTCTTCGAAGTCTTTTCCTGCCGATGAATAA
>CAZNCO010000404.1:0-4741 GCA_964571345.1 uncultured Ohtaekwangia sp. | reverse complement strand
TGTAAGAGCGGCTGATGCAATCGCTAAACCTTTACCAATCGCAGCAGTAGTGTTACCTACCGCATCCAATTTATCCGTGCGCTGGCGAACTTCTTTTGGAAGCTCACTCATTTCAGCAACACCCCCAGCGTTATCAGAGATTGGACCATACGCATCAACAGCTAATTGAATTCCAAGATTTGAAAGCATACCCACTGCTGCAATCGCGATTCCGTAAAGCCCTCCGAAATGGAAAGCACCGATGATAGAAATGGCAATGATGATGATAGGATACATGGTTGACATCATACCTACACCAAGACCAGCAATGATGTTTGTAGCAGCACCTGTTCCTGACTGACGAACGATTGAGTTCACAGGGCCTTTGCCCATGCCAGTGTAATGCTCTGTAATCAAACCGATGATCACACCACCCACGAGACCGATTACTGTTGCCCAGAATACTCCAAGAGCAGTCATGGTGCGTGTCTCTCCGTAAAGAGTATCTTCAAAAGTCCACTCTGCAGGCAGCATCCAGGTGATGATGAAATAAGAAGCGATGATCATCACAATAGACGAAACGAACTCGCCCATGTTCAACGCTTTCTGAGGATCGCCACCTTCTTTTACTTTCACGAAGAATGTTCCGAAGAACGACATCACAATTCCCACCGCAGCAAGTGCCAACGGCAATAGCACAGCTGAAAGTCCATTAAAATTATCTGTAAAGCCAGGTACCATGAAAGCAGCACCCAACACCATTGTTCCCACGATAGAGCCTACATATGATTCAAAAAGGTCGGCACCCATACCGGCTACGTCACCTACGTTATCACCTACGTTATCGGCAATGGTAGCAGGGTTCAGCGGGTGATCTTCAGGGATACCGGCTTCAACTTTTCCAACAAGGTCAGCACCTACGTCAGCAGCTTTTGTATAAATACCGCCACCCACGCGCGCGAAAAGAGCGATTGAAGACGCGCCAAACGAGAAGCCCGTGATAACCGTAATCACTTGATTCAAGCCATTCTGAGTATCTACTCCGAAAATCTGAGAATAGACGATGAAGAGCACACTAAGACCTAACACACCAATACCAACTACGCCCATTCCCATCACAGATCCACCGGTGAAGGCGATCTCAAGGGCTTTACCTAAACCAGTTCTTGCGGCATTCGTTGTTCTTACGTTCGCTTTGGTTGCTACGCGCATTCCGATGAAACCAGCAAGCGCTGAGCTGAAAGATCCAAGTATGAAAGAAAGTCCTACCAGGGGCGAGGAAGTTGCGCTATCAGCAGTCACTGCCAGTAAAATACCAACGCAGGCCACGAAAATGACCAGCACTTTGTACTCTGCCTTTAAAAAGGCCATTGCTCCTTCGGCAATGTGGCTGGCGATCTTCTTCATTTTGTCGGTACCTGCATCCTGTTTAGCGATCCAGGCACTTTTCCAAGCTACATAAAGCAACCCCAACAGTCCGAAGAGGGGTAGGTAGTAAACTAAATTTTGCATAACGATTTAGGTTTTAGATAAAACCTTCCAATCCGGAAGGTGCGTTTTTTAAGCCCCGCAAAAATAGAAAAAGGGTTAAATAATAAAAACAGGGAAAAACTTATGATAAATGAGGATTTTGAGGTGGGGGATCAAAGAAGCTGAAACACACCTGCGCAATCCGTCATCAACACATTGCGCACCTACTTGTAAGCGGTTTTGCTCGTAGCTATTATTGTATTAGGCACTATCATATCTTCACAGACATTGTTTTTTTAGTATTCGGCAAAGTAATCGGTAAACGATACTTCGGTTTTATTAAGAGCACCATACGTTTTAATGTACATGGGAAGTTTCGTCTTTCATCGAGTTATTCACGCGAATAAAATCATCTACATTAAATGACGGATTGTGACAGCGTTCCGCGAAGTCTTATTGGTTTATTATTTTTCAAATCTCCGTTTCATCATATAATGGTGAGCGAACAATTATTCTCCCGCATCGTGCAGATTATCAATAAGGCTACCGTTTTAAAAACAATTAAAGCAGCCGTGTGATGACGTAAACTATTCCGGCAAGCACCAGTAAAATGATCCAGGTGAGTAGTTCGCTTTTTAGCGCTGCAATAAAACCTCTGAATATTCTTTCGATCATAAAATGGATATACGGATTTCTTGAGAAGGGGGTTTGGCTAAGTCAGTAGCGGGGAGTTAGATGTGAAATGGTGAATCTTAAATCTTAAATAAATGAACCAAGAATGGTATCCACTTCGTTAATATCTTATCTTCGTTTTTCGAAAAAATCAGACTTTCTTCCTCTCGTTGGTTACAAAAAATTCACCCCGAAAGACGGCTAAGAACGGCAAATGGACGGCAGACTACTGGGTTTAGACTGGGCGATCACTGGGTGGAGACTGGGTGAGAGCGAGTCACGAACGGATCAATAACGGATCACGAACGAATCAATAACAAATCAATAGCGGAGTGGGAACGTACAACGAGTGCCTGCAGGTATTATCTACACTTTAAACTGTTTTTTCAAGGCCAGCCATAGTTGCTTTCGGGCAACATCATTTTTAATCAAATCGGCAAGCGATTCGGAAACAACTATGGTAACGTGGTTGGCCTCGATAGGTTCGTACAACGCTACTCCTTTGGCACCGCTGCCAAAACAAATAACATGTTCCGGCTTTGTGTTAAGTTGTGCAACATCCAGTTGTGGTTGGTAAACAATATTTACCGAGTCAAGAGAGTGCCGCAGTGCTCCGAGGATTTTTGAAAGCAACCCCGATTCTTCTGTAGCAACTTCTTTCCATGGCTTGTTGATGACAACCACGGGCCTGGCCTCCAGTTTATAAATGTCTTCTGTGAAGATGTATTCGTTGACAGACTCCATCAGTTATTCTTGATATCAAAAAGTGATTTTAATTCATTCGCTTCATGGGGCTTCATTCTTCCCGAAAGAATGAGACGTAGCTGGCGTCTGCGTAGTGCACCGTTATAAAGTTCTTTCTCTTCATCTGTTTCGGGCTCTACTTCCGGTACATCAATTGGGCGTCCGCTTTGATCTACGGCTACAAAAGTAAAATAAGCAGAATTGCTGGTGATCTTTTTTCCTTCCGGGATATTCTCGGCATCCACATCAATCCGGATCTCAACCGATGAGTTGAACGCTCGGGTAGCGCGCGCGCGGAGTGTTACCACATCGCCAAGTCGTATAGACTCACGAAAAGAAATGTTATCAACCGAAGCAGTAACTACTACGCGGTTGCAATGTTTCTGCGCAGCAATAGCCGATACAATGTCCATCCAATGCATCAATCGTCCGCCCATCAGGTTGTTCAAAGTATTTGTATCGTTGGGCAGTACAAGTTCAGTCATACTTACCATGGATTCACTTGGAGATTTCTTCTTGCGTGACATACGTGTGCGCTACTTAGTGTTAGTTTGTTTTTTATTTTCTTTTGCAAAAATCAGAAAAAAACTTTGCAATACTCTATGCCTCTTTGCTTCTTGCGCAAGAAATAATAATGCAGGTCATCAACACCATATCTTTCACTGCTATTTCCTTCACAGGAAATACAGGCATTATTACAACCACCATTATTACGGGGTAGCTCCCGGTCTACAATCATATCGCCCCATCAAAGGCGCTTTCAAGTGTAAAGCGAGTCAATCGGTTTGTATTTTTTAAACTGAACTATGAACATACTAAAATTCGGAGGCTCATCGGTCTCCACCCCGGAAAGAATCAAAGCTGTCATTGAAATTGTAAAACCTTATCTCCAAAGAGAAAAGATTGCGATTGTACATTCTGCATTTGGCGGAGTGACGGATGTGTTAATTAATATGAGTTCGCTTGCACTCAAAGGCGATGGCTCCTACAAAGAGCAACTTGCTCAATTTGAAAAAAGACATCTCGATGCCGTGCGCGAATTGATCAGCATCGAAAGGCAAAGCCATATTCTGGCGCAGGTGAAATTTATTGTGAATGAGCTGGAGGATATTCTGCACGGAGTCTTCTTGGTGAAGGAGCGCACGCCTCGCTTCCTAGATTATATCATGAGCTTTGGTGAGCGCCTTTCCACCTACATCATTTCAGAATCGTACCTTGATCATGGCATTGACGCAGAATTTCTGGACGCGCGCAAAGTGGTGAGAACCGACAATAACTTCGGATATGCCAAAGTGGATTTCCTGGCTACCAACCAACTGATACAACAGTATTTTTCAGAGCATCCAAAACTTCAGATCATTACAGGCTTCATTGGCTCTTCCGAAAACGGAGAGACCACCACACTTGGAAGAAGCGGCTCGGATTACACCGCAGCTATTTTTGCCGGAGCTTTAAAATCTTCTTCATTGGAGATATGGACCGATGTAGACGGGATGATGACAGCCGATCCACGTCAAGTGAAAAAAGCTTTCACGGTGAAGGAGATGACGTATGAAGAAGCAATGGAGCTCTCGCACTTTGGTGCTAAAGTGATTTTTCCTGCCACCATGCAACCTGCTATGAGCAACCAGATTCCGATCTGGATCAAAAATACTTTCAACCCTTCTTTTGAAGGAACGTGCATCAGCTCGAAGGCAAACGGCAAGCATCTAATCATCAAAGGAATTTCTTCGATGAAGAACATCAGCCTATTGAATGTGCAAGGCTCGGGCTTGATGGGCGTGGTAGGCGTCTCGATGCGATTGTTCAGTGCGTTGGCACGAGAGAAAATAAACGTGGTGCTCATCCGCCAGGCATCTTCCGAGCTTTCTATCTG
>CAZNCO010000403.1:0-4752 GCA_964571345.1 uncultured Ohtaekwangia sp. | reverse complement strand
TGTCATCTGTTACTGGGTTGATAACAACAGCTAATGGTGTATCAAACACCTCGTCGGGATTTCCGGAAATTAACTGGAATGAAATCATCTTGTAGAAATCAGCAGCAATGTAACTAATCCTTTCGGAAAAAACCTTATCCTGATAGCGCAAAACTGCGGAATAATCCTGGTTGATCCTTGTGGCATATTGAACTTCCGGCAGTTCCTCTTTCAAGGCATTACGCAACCCGAGTTGCAACCATGCTATCCTATTAAACCGATTCTTAGGATCTTGTTGCCAGGTATCGAAGCTCTTCGCTTCCATGCGATAAATCCGGTTTTTGTTCTCATGAAATTGATCAAAGCTTTTCTCGTCTTTGATGAACAGATAAATCAGAATGCAAAAAGAAATTCCTATACTCAAACCAAACGCGTTAATGAAGGAGAACATCTTACGCTTGAGTATGTTTCGGGTGGCCACTTTAAAATAATTATCGATCATAAATGTTTGGTTTGTACCCAACTTAAATTTGTTTCTGAAGATGATACCCGGTCTGAAAAAGTTGAGTGCATTCAAAACAAAACGTATCCTCGCCTTTTTAACACCGCGCTCTTCTAAGCCCTTTTCAAAGTCTTCCAATAAATCACCTTCTATACCTTCATACAACTCCGGTGGGCAATACCAACGAAGGAAGCGGTGAGCAAATCGAGGTGGCGTTGGGTCTTTCATTTAATTCTTTTTTCGTTTGATGTTCGATTCTGAATTCCAGAATTCGACCAGCGTAAAAGACAAGTATCAATCATCCACCAACTATTTTTAATTGTGGTAACAGTTTCCAGAGTTCCATCTGCTGCTCCTTCCTGGCGCGCAACATCGCGAGGCCGGCATTAGTAATAGTAAAAATTCGTTTGCGTCTGCCGCCCCGGGCATTCGTAGCACCACCCATTCCTGATTTCACATATCCCTTATCTTCCAGGCGATACAAGGTTACGTGTACGGCACTGAGATTCACCTCACGCCCTACCCTCTCCTTTATTTCGTTTACGATAGCGTTACCATATGCCTCATCTTGCAGAATTCCAACCATCGTGAGCACCAATTCTTCAAACTCACCGAGATACTCTTTTTGCATTTCTATATATTTTGTAAGACTAATATACGGATTATTATATATTTTGTTAAAGAAATGGTAACATTTTTCTGATTTCTGGATTCCACCAGCGGTATATAAGGATAGATCAAGCCTTCTATCTTTGAACTACTTAACCCAACCCTTTATGAAAACAAAAGTTATCCAAGTTCTTCTTCTGATTTGGCTGCCAGGACTTTTATTGGCCCAAAAGTCGGAGAAGATTGACACCGCACTGATTTCAAAAATCAAGAGCGAAGGGATGAATAACTCGAAGGTGATGGAAATACTGGGCATGCTCACAGATGTGTACGGACCGCGCCTGACAAACTCACCAGGTCACCGCAAGGCAGCGGATTATGCAAAGTCAACGCTTGAATCATGGGGGTTACAAAATGCAATGATCGATACCTGGGATGAGGAGTTTGGCAGGGGCTGGCAATTGAAGAAATTTAATCTGCAAATGCTGGAGCCCTCGGCCTTTCAAGTAATTGCGCATCCGAAAGCGTGGACACCAGGAATCAAGGGAACAGTCCAAACCGAGGCTATTTATCTTGATGCAAAATCGGAAGCTGACCTCGAAAAATATAAAGATAAACTGAAAGGAAAGATTGTTCTCTTTAGTGCACCGGTTGCTGTGAAGCCTGGATTTAAGCCGGATGCAAGTCGTTTCAACGATTCGTCTCTATTGAAAATGGCAAATGCCACAATTGAAACAAATGAAGGCGGAGGTCGCAGAGGTGGCAACAACAACTTTCAACAACAACAGCAATTCAATTATGTAAAATGGCAATTATGTGAGAAAGAAGGTGCCATTGCTGTTTTGGAAGCAAGTCCTGCAGCGCGACTCGAAGATGGTACCGTGATGGTATCTGCAGCCACAGTTCCTTATCCTCCTTCCGTTCCTTTTGACAAGAGAATTTCTTCACGCGCAGCCAATGCGCCAAAAATTCTTCCACAAATTGTTGTGGCGGATGAACAGTACAATAGGCTTGTTAGGCTAATTCAAAAAGGAATTCCGGTAAAAATGGAATTGGCTCTGGAAACAGAATTTACTCCAGCCGCAAATGGCTTTAACGTGATCGCGGAAATTCCTGGCACAGATCTGAAAGATGAAGTTGTGATGATTGGTGCCCATCTTGATTCATGGCATGGTGGCACCGGTGCAACTGACAACGGATCAGGTTCTGCGGTAATGATGGAGGCCATGCGAATCTTGAAATCCTTAGGAGTAAATCCACGCAGAACAATTCGAATAGGTTTATGGGGTGGTGAAGAACAAGGGTTGATCGGATCAAGAAATTATGTAAAGAGAACTTTCGGAGAACGTCTTGATAAGACACAACCATGGGATTCGATAAGACTAAAACCAGCGGGAGAAAAATTTTCCGTGTATTTCAACATGGATAATGGCACTGGTAAATATCGAGGCATCTATTTGCAACAAAATTCAAAAGCAGGCGATGTATTTCGTGAATGGTTTAAACCGTTCAACAAAATGGGTACCTCGACTCTCACACTTGAAAATACAGGTGGTACCGATCATCTTCCTTTTGATGCGCTTGGATTGCCTGGGTTTCAATTTATACAGGATCCAATTGAATACAGCACGCGTACGCATCACACCACCATGGACGTGTACGACAAAACCATCGAGGCTGATTTAAAACAGAACTCGGTTATCACTGCCGCTTTTGCATGGCTCGCAGCCAACCGTGATGGGCTAATTCCCAGGAAATAACTTTTTGGTTAAAGACAAAAAAAAGAAAGGCATCTTACAAATACCTTTCTATTTTTAATTTCGCACTAAGCAAGTCGTTCACTTCTAAACAATGCTTAGAGTAAAAACCGGTTGAATGTCTGCCAATACTTGTCTTTGAAAATATCGTAGTTGATGTCCAAACGTTTCTGGTAAACACCCAGCGTTTCGTGCAGCACCTTAGAAGGTTTACGAAATTCACGGCAGGCAAAGTAAACATTACGCACATTGTCGGCCGTTTCTCTGCCAACATTCAGATAACCATCAGAGTCTTTAAGGTGAAGCATCAACGATTCTTCTATTTCATTTAACAGCTGATAAGTCTCTTCATCAGGCATACCATTAATACCATTTTTATATTTCATCTCAAGATTGAGTATCCATGGATGAGAAGCTTTTCCGTCCCACGCAAGTAAGTCAGAATTAATCAGGGCAATCAACGGGTTTCCGTTTTCTAACTCTGCTTCAAGTGACGAATAGCTATCTTCTTCAGTATCGTGGCGCACACCGTGATATTTTTCAACAAACTCCTTTTGCCGCCATATTAGGTAGCTCTTTAGTTTACTGATTGGAATTAGCTCCTTTTGTGCATCGCTCTTTTTCACAATGCTCATTGTATCTATTGTGGTGGCAAATTCAAGCTCACCAAGAAAATTATCAAGAAAGACATAAATGCCGTTTGAAATATCGGGGCGGTTTGCTTCCGTAAGATCCGTGTGAACTAAACTAATATCAATTTCATCCGGATACTGCGGCAATTCATTTGGGTAAAAAAACAAATTACTTTCGTTGAATTGAAAACCTGCCATATTAATGCTTACATCGGCTATATCCATGGCTGGCTTGTGTGCGGTAAATTTCCAATTCGGGAGCTTAGGGGCAGCCTGCACTAGTTCTTCTACAAAAACCATATTCACTATGTTGCCATCGGCTGTAATAATAAGTTCTGCCATACTTTCATTCAGCATTCCCGTCAAGTAAAAAAATCCTTCCTTTAGTTCGTTCAACCTGGGAGCTATTTTATTGAAAAAGCCTTTCTCAATATTCGAATGCTTTTTTACCACATTAAAAAATGATTTTTCGTTTTGCACAAACCAAGTCCAGAAGTCATCATAGGATCTAATGGGTTGATCTTTCTTTGCAAATAGGTTTTTCAACAAATTCATTTAGCTTCTACTTTTTAGAATTGGAGGGTAAGATAAAGAACAAAGGAAAAAATCAGCCAAGCATTTTACTAAATTTGTTAAGACAAAGAACATGATTGACGATATCCCCCGTGAAGTTCAGCAAAGTGTTTCAGACGTATTAAATCAACAGATTGGTTCTGCGGTTAGACTTCTGCAGTTTTCTTTTACGGGTGGTGGATGTATTAACTACGGTGGAAAATTGACCACATCGCTGGGCACCTTTTTTCTAAAATGGAATGAACGGCAAAGACTTCCAGGCATGTTTGCGGCCGAAGAAAAAGGGCTTAATGTTCTGAGAGCCGCAAAAGTCATCGACATTCCGTTGGTGATTCGCGCTGGGGAGCAAAACATGTATCAATTTATTTTAATGGAATTTATCGAAGCCAGCCCGGCTTCCAACAACTTTTGGACACAACTTGGGCAAAGGCTGTCTTTGCTGCATCACATCAAAGCAGAGACGGCAGGCCTTGATCACAACAATTACATCGGCTCACTTCCGCAAATCAACACGCAAGAAAAAGCGTGGATTGATTTTTTTATTACTTATCGATTAGAAGCACAAGTAAGACATCTTCGCACAGATGATGATTCTCTATTCCGCGCATTCAACTCACTCTTCACAAAACTTCCGTCCCTTATTGCCGAAGAACCTCACTCTCTTTTGCATGGCGATTTGTGGAGTGGCAATCTTCTCTGC
>CAZNCO010000402.1:0-4761 GCA_964571345.1 uncultured Ohtaekwangia sp. | reverse complement strand
CGGGGGCGATCTCGTCTTTGCCTGGATCGCTGTTGGGCAAGACAGTGGTTACAGGGCAGGATGCTGATTTATCAGGGATAAGAAATATCATTTCCGGAAGGCAAAGCATGACCGTTTACAAACCGATAAAGCCATTGGCCTACATGGCGGCTGAACTTGCCGTGAAGCTTGCCAAAGGTGAAGCATTGAAGAACCTTACCCGGATGAAAAGCGGGGTGCTCACCGTCAATGCAATTTTACTGGACCCTATGGCGGTAGATAAATCTAATTATATGAGTACTGTTGTAAAAGACGGCCACGTAAAACTTTCTGAGATCGATAAGAAATAATAGTCTTTTGAGAGAATTTTTTTGCGCTAAATACCCCGCCATGGCTGATAATACGCTTCTTTAAAAAACTATAAATCAGCATACTTAGGATGGTAGAGTTTCCTTTACGGGAAAAATATCCTCGATAACAGGGGAAAATATCGTTGCATCGTTAGCTATAATCCCGCAATTTTGCGTTATATTCTATAATTGGTACTTGGCGTTAATCTATGAGTCTATTAAAGTCTATAGCGTCTTTATTGATACAAGACAAGCAGGAGGTCATTGCACAAGATCCTACAGTATACCAGATTGATACCCTCATTGGTACCTACGAGGGAAAGATTGTTTACCAGGATGATGTAGTCATCAGGCTTCGAATAAACGAAGAAAAGATGGTTAAAATCCTGAAAGTCAACATCAACAGGATCCGAATTGTGAATGCAGGCTAGGTTGGCCAGCTTCATGCATACCATTTCAGATTCCGCTGCTATCTTTGCCTCACATTTAACTGAATTTCTGCTTTGATAAGTTCGCAAATAAAAAACCTCATCTTTGATCTGGGTGGGGTGATTATCAATCTGGACACTGCCAAAACGTTTGAAGCTTTCTCCTCTTTGTCAGGAAAACCGGTACAGGAGTTAAAAAAAGCTGCCGCAGAAACTACTTTCTTCAATGAGTATGAAAAAGGTTTCCTTTCTGATGAGCAGTTTAGAGAAGAGTTGAAAGCATTTCTTGGCAAAGACATTCACAACCATGAAATAGATGCTGCGTGGAATGCCATGTTGCTGGATATCCCTCAGCAGAAATTCACGTTGCTTGAAACGTTGCGGGACACACATCGGCTTTTCTTACTTAGCAATACCAATAACATTCATTTACAGTGCTTCAACCAGATTGTAAAAGATGCTACCGGATTGCCCGCCATCGATTCGTTTTTTGAGCGGGCTTATTATTCTCACCTGATGAAAATGAGAAAACCTGATGCTGAAATTTTTATCCAGGTATTGAATGAGAATAACCTGCAGGCGGACGAGTCTCTTTTCATGGACGATAACATCGATAATATTGAAGGTGCGCGGAAGGTAGGCATTAAGACCTCGCACATTGCCCATCCCAACGACTTGTTAAATTTGTTTGCATGAGCCCGAAGGTAAAAAGTGCGTTGATCCACTCTTCGTTGTTTATTATAACGTTCATCACTACCACCATGGCCGGTGCAGAGTGGAGTTTTGGAAAATCAATTATCATCGGTAATGAAGAGGGAGAGGCCATGCTGAACTCCGCCTATGGTTGGAGCGATTTCGCCACTGGGCTGCCCTATTCTATTTGTTTTCTAGCCATACTTACCTGTCATGAGTTCGGGCATTATTTCATGGCTCTTTATCATCGTGTGCGCACCACCCTTCCGTATTATATCCCCATTCCACCCATTTTGTTTTCACTTGGAACGTTGGGTGCCCTGATCAGGATCAAAAGTCATATTCGCAGTGCAAAGGAAAATTTTGATATCGGGTTGGCCGGACCGCTGGCAGGCTTTGTGGTTGCACTTGCATTTTTGATTTATGGATTCGTTACACTGCCTCCCGCTGAATATGTTTTTCAATTTCATCCAGAATACGAGCAATATGGGTCAAACTATGCCGAGTACGCTTATCAGCCCGAGCATCTGACAAAAGGGATTGTAGATGTGGTGATTGGTAAGAATCTGATTTATTCATTGCTGGAAACTATGTTTGCCGATCCATCGCGTAAGCCTAACGTGCACGAGATTATGCACTATCCGTTTCTTTTTGCAGGATTTTTGTCGCTTGTGTTTACGTGCATTAATCTTTTACCTATTGGGCAGCTGGATGGTGGCCATGTGTTATATGGATTGGTCGGATACAAATGGCACAAGATCATTGCAACCAGTATTTTTCTGGCGTTTGTTTTTTATGCTGGCTTGGGTGTGGTTAATCCTCATCAGCCGATTGATGAGTTAATCTTACAAATTCCCTTTTACCTTTTCTTCTTGTATGTAGCATTCCGGAGTTTGTTCGAGGCGCAGCGCGATCGGCTATTATATGCTCTTGCGATGTTTACGGTTCAATATGTTATCGTGTGGATTTTTCCAACGTTACATGGTTATTCCGGGTGGCTTGTGTTTGCCTTTGTGATTGGTGCTTTCATTGGCGTGCGTCATCCTCCCTCTGAAATTGAAGAGCCTCTGGATATCAAAAGACAAATATTGGGTTGGCTGGCGTTACTGATTTTTGTGTTGTGCTTTACGCCCGAGCCGATCAACATGATTATGGTAACACCATAATTTTTTCAGTACGAATATTTTTCCCGTCAAGGTAACGCACGATATACATTCCGGTGCTTATGGTGGAGAGTCGGATCTCACTAGCTTCGTTTGTGAATTCCCGTTGAAAAGAAATTGGTTTTCCGGTGACGTCAGTGATAGAAATCTGGGAAGCATCTTTTGACAAGAAGAAAATTCCCCGGTTGGGGTTGGGATAAACACGCGATGTTTGTTCTTCTTCTACTGCAGATATTACACTGATAGTGCCATTCCCAAATACCGGACGGATCATCAGGTTGCCATGCACATCTGTGTTTGGAATCCACACACCTGTAAAGTTTACAAATATTTTATCTCCCGAATCAGAACTGAAATCAACGCCTACGCCAATGGTTGACGCAGTATTCTGTTTCCAGCCGATGTAGAAATGATCTTTAACCAATACAGCTTCTGCCAGAGGTATCCTGGTGAACTTACTTTTCTCGGTTCGGGTAACAACCACATCTTGTTGCAGCAATGAGTAGGCAGTAGCATCGCTCAAGCTGTCGGTTATCAAAAGCTTTACTAACTGGCTCGATTCATCGCCCGAGTGGGTGAAATAAATATCCACAGCGATGAGTGTATCCGGCTGAGAATATTTCATGTCGTAGCGATATAAAACTTTATTGCCGGGGTTCGTAAGCGTGGCTGCATATTCTCCTGAGCCATCGTCATAGGCATAGTAGTTTCGTAATATGAAATTCGTACTGGTGGTATCATTATAACGGAAATCGATATTCTTATAAACCAACGAATCGAAGTCACCAATGTTTGTAATGGTTTGTTTTTTCACGCGGTTGTCGCCCGAGTTGGCTTTTATTTCAAACTTGATCGCAATCGAATCAGCCTTTGAATCGATACCTGACACATCAGGTAGTTTGTTGGTGTTGAGAATGTCCGTTCCACCGGCCTTTATAATCTTGGTATCGGCACCAAGTTCTAAGGTGATGGTGTCACTTACCGTTACAACTTTGGATACGCGTGTAGCGATTTTATACCGTGAGTTGAAACCAATTGGCTGATCAAGATCAAGCCTCATGTTTCCTACTTTAAAAGAAGGATGGGTGAGCATGGTATTGGGATTTTCTAAAAAGTGTTTAGCCGGAATGGATCTGTACTGCGTGAAGAGCGAAGTGAGGGGAGTAGAGACAGCACGATCTGGAAAATCTGAGAAGATGGGCGAGTATTGTTTTTTGCCATTGCTTACATAAACGTAGTCAAGGTTCCATCCATCAAAGGGACCGGATAGTCTTCCAAAATTCTTAAACTGAAACTGAAAATTGTCAAAGAAATATTTAGGGTCAGTAATGGGAATTTTGACTGGTATGAATATTGAATTGTTGCTCGCAGAATCTTCACTTATCGACCATATGTTTGTCCATGTGCCTGTATTGTCTTTAAGCCACAAAGTAAGTGCGTCACCCGGATCAGGAGGTTCTCCGTTGCCTTGAAACTGGTACATAAAGAAAATATAAACCGAGTCTCTTTGCGTGCCGGTGACTAAATCCATTCGTAATGGCCGGCTGATCATTTTGTCAGCATAGCCTTTTGCAAGCACATCGTTTACACTGTAAGGTTTTCCAAGAGAATCAAGGCCGTCAAACGTTGCTACGTTTAACGTGGGAGAGTTAATGCCCATTCCGCTGTTTACCCAAACCGATTGGCCGTAGGCCCACAGTGTGTCGTTTGGGAAGTAAAGAGAGTTGTTAAAAGAAAAATCGTCCCAAAAGGGAAGCTGCATGGCAGACAATGTTTGTGTGCGTGCTGTGCTATTTTTCTTTTGCGATTCGCCTTTTCGGATAATGGGGGCACGAACCAATTGCGCTCCGCAGAATAGTGGAAACAGGATGTATAAAAGAATTAATCGCAAATGACGCATGCTTTATCACGCAGAGTTACTGCGGTTAATTTCCTTCATTCTCGTTGTCAGGTTCTTTGTAACCCTTGGGTGCGATCCACAGATGCACGGGGTCGCCCACCCGCACAGAATCACCGGCCAGTGGACTTTGCTTGAAAACGTACGGAACTGTACCTGTAGTATCTGCGTCAGCAGGGATTTCTACGTTGCCGTGGTGCAAATGCCAGACCGCCCAGTTGAAACCACCACTTTAAAACGTCCTGACAACA
>CAZNCO010000401.1:0-4778 GCA_964571345.1 uncultured Ohtaekwangia sp. | reverse complement strand
TCGAATTACGCGATGAGGCTGCATACCTCAATGCACTGAAGATAAATACATATTCTGCCTTCGCTGATTATCTTAAAAAATATCCGGAATCATCCCGAAGTAAAGATGCAACCAAAAGATATGATCAACTGATTTTTGAATACAAGACGAAAGACAAAAAACTTCGCAGCTATGAATTGTTCGTGGAGGAATTCCCTCAAAGCCCATACCGTGAAGAGGCCGGTAAAAATGTTTTTCAGATTAAGACAGCTTCTGGTTTACCGACTGATTTCAATAATTTTATTTCAAAATATTCATGGAGCAAATATACCGCTCACGCCAAAGGTATTCTGCAGTATCTTTCGGTGGAGGGTGAGGAGGCTCGCAACATTGGAGATGCAGATTCAGCGTCACAAGTGCAAAAGCTGAACAAGGAAACATGGACTCCTATCTATAAGAATGGAAAATACGGGTTTATGAATGATCGCGGAACAGTGCGCTGTGCGCCACGTTTCGAGAAAATCTCTCCTGAATATTTTTGTGGCAACGTGAAAGACGAAATCCTCAGTACGTCCGAAGGTTTGCTAAGACGTAACAATAAAATTATTTACAAACCGTGTACACTAGTTGAAGACATTGGTTCCGGCTTTTTATTGGCAGGAGACTCCGTGCATGCTTCGGTTGTTCATAAAACAGGACGCGTAATTGACGAGGATGTGGTAGGTGCATTCTGTATTGATAATCGTTTTCTGGTGCTTGAGAGAGGAGAAATGAAATCGTTGGTTGCGCTGAATGGACGTGTACTGATTCCGTATCAAAAGCAGTCCATTGAAATAATGGAAGGCGTTTTGGTGCTTAATCGGTATGGAAAGAAAATTCTTGTCAAAATGGAGCAGGTACTTGCATCGGCCGATGGTACCCCCATTAGGGAAGAGTTTGTATTTGATGAGGTAAAACCCGTTGGGCACCGCATGTTATTGGTGCGCAATGGAGCTTTGGAAGGCCTGATGAACGAGAACCTTGAATTTTTGGTGCCGCTGGGAAGACAAGCATTGCAGCCAACTTCGTTTGGGCTACTCCGGAAGATGGACGACCATTTCGTATTGAGTGGATTAAATCAAGAAATAGAAAATCAAACGTGGAAAAAGTACAAAGCTGAGAGACAGTGGCTGTTGCTCGAAAATGAAAACGAATCTTGGCTTGCTGACTTACATACGAAAACGGTATTGGAGAAAAAGGCTGACAGCATCTGGTTGGATGAAGGTCTTGCCTTTGTGAAGGCAAAAGATAGTATACGCGTGCATTTGAATTCAAAAAGCAGTATTTCATTGCCTTCAAATGCTGCAATATCCTTCGTCAAGTCGAGCGATTCTGTGCGCTACTTCTATTCACAGCAGCGAGGCAGAAAAGTTATTTTTGATGTAAAGTCAGGTGCGCGAAAATTGATGATTGAGGCAGACCAGGTGGAATCCATTGGAGATGAATATTTTCTCGCGACACGAAGAAATAAAAAAGGACTTCTTTCGAAGTTAGGGAAACAGCTTTTGCCTTTCGAGTATGATGCAATGTTGTTTAAGAAAGATGCGATCACACTTTTAAAAGATAAGAAGTTTGGTTTATATCAAACCTTGTCTGGCAAATTATTAAAGCCGGCTTTCAGTTGCAATCTAACTCCATTGGATAGTGTTTTTCTCATTGCTTGTAAGAATGATCTTTATGGGATCATAGATTTAACAGGTAAGCCAGTTACGGCATTTGAGTTTTCTGAAATTCGCCCCTGGCAAAATCAATTGGTTTGGGTGAAGAAAAATTTTGAATGGAGCCTGATCAACTACTTCACCGGAAAAACGGTTATTTCAAAAATAAAAAATTACTTTCCTGTCCGGGAAAACTCAGATGAGCAAATTGCCATTGTTCAGCAGGAGAATTTTTACGGTGTAGTGAGCAATGTAAAGGGCGTGATTATTCAGCCTACGCTCTCTTATATTGCAAATGTCGGATCGGTCGAGCATCCTCTTTACTTTACGTCCAAAGAAGTGGAGGAAGCTGGAGTATTTGTCGTGATCTATTATGATCAGGAAGGTCAGCTTTTACGAAAAGAAGTGTATGAAGAAGAGGAATATGAAAAAATTGTTTGCAAAGAGGACTGACCATTCATAAAACTTTAATGTATTCTTCTTCTGATTAATCATGCACTTCGCCAACTTTGTGATTTATTTGTAGTTCAAACGTCCGTGCTCGATATGAAAAAAATAATGACTTTGGCTTTGTTGGCTGGCGTACTATCCACGCAAGCACAAGAACGCCCCAAATTAGTGGTTAGCATTGTAGTGGATCAGATGAGGCAGGAATATCTTTATCGCTTTGAGAAGAAATTTGGAGAAGGTGGTTTTAAGCGTATGATGGGCGAAGGCTTTACTCTTACCAATGCGCATTATAATTATGTGCCTACGTATACAGGACCGGGTCATGCCTCAGTGTACACAGGTTCTACACCGGCTGTTCATGGTATTATCGGCAACGATTGGTGGGATAAAGCAAATAAGGCAAAAGTAAATTGTGTAGGCGATAATACTCAGGCGCCTGTAGGTGGATTGGAGGGATCGGGAAAAGTTTCTCCTTCGCGTATGTTGGCGACAACCATCACTGATGAGTTGAAGATTTCAACTCAGAGTCGTGGAAAAGTGATTGGGGTTTCAATCAAAGATCGGGGTGCAGTATTGCCAGCGGGCCATATGGCGGATGGCGCTTTCTGGTTTGAAAGCAAATCGGGAAATTTTATTTCAAGCAGCTACTATGGTTATTCAAATAATGTGCTGCCTGCTTGGGTTCAGAGTTTCAATGCCACTAAGATGCCGGAGAAATTGATGGCTCAACCGTGGGACAAATTTTTAAAATCTGATCCTTATGCAGAAAGTGGATCCGATGCTTCGCCTTATGAAGCTCAATTGGCGAATCAAAAAAATACATTGCCTTACGACTTGAAGGTGTCTATGAAAGATGGATATGACTTGCTGGTGCACACACCTTATGGTGATGATCTCTTGACAGAATTTGCAAAGTCCGCGTTGAAAGCTGAGTCGCTGGGAAAGGATGGTGATACTGATTTTCTTGCTATTTCTTTTTCAACGCCTGATTTGATTGGCCATTCCATGGGGCCTATGTCAGTAGAAGTAGAAGATACATACATTCGACTAGACAGAAACATCGCTGATTTGCTCAATACGTTGGATGAGGAAGTAGGAAAAGGAAACTACACTGTATTTCTTACGGCTGATCATGCTGTGATGGAAGTGCCACAGTTTCTTAAGGATAAGAAAATTCCTGCTGGTAATTTTACCGAGGATGGTGCATTGAAAGATGAATTAAATACTTTCCTTCAAAAATATTTTCCAAACAAAAGTTTGATCGAATCAGTAATAAATAATCAGGTGTTTTTTAACAGTGAATTGTTTTCGGGCGATCCGCGTACGTCAGGGATTGATCTTTTGATTGCAACTGAATTGGTAACAAATTACCTGCAGCAGAAGGAAGGAGTAGCCCAGGTATTTTCGAAAAGCATATTAAAGCAGGGAAGCTATTCAGAGGAAGGTACCAAGGGCATGTTGGTTCGCGGTTATAATCACAAGCGTAGTGGCGATATTGCTTTTATTTTAGAGCCTGGATGGGTGAGCAGTTCTTGGAAGACGGGCACAACACATGGTTCAAGCTACACCTATGACACTCATGTGCCTATTTTATTTTTTGGAAAAGGAATCAAGAAAGGAACAACATCAGCATATCATACGGTCACTGATATTGCTCCCACTATTTCTACCTTATTAAAGATTAAATTTCCGAACGGATGTACAGGGCAGCCTGTAACGGAGATACTGGACGCTAGATAATCGTATCGAATATCAATATCAATCAATTTTCTTTACTCTCCGGTGTAATTAAATGGACTGATGCTTTTCAGCCTTTCCTTCAAAGAAGACTTTATATCAAGGGTATCTATAAAAGAGTGAATGCTTTCTTTTGAAATCTTTTCATTCTTGCGCGTCAACCCTTTCAAAGCTTCGTATGGATTAGGATATCCTTCTTTACGCAAAATGGTTTGAATGGCTTCTGCTACTACGGCCCAGTTTTCATTCAGATCAAAATCAATCGCGGCCTGGTTCAATTCTAATTTTGAAATTCCTTTTTGCAATGAATTTAACGCCAACCAGGTATGAGCCAGCGGCACTCCAATGTTTCGCAGAACGGTTGAGTCGGTAAGATCTCGCTGAAGACGTGAGATTGGTAGTTTCGCTGACAAATGCTCAAACAACGCGTTGGCGATGCCAAAGTTTCCTTCAGCATTTTCGAAATCAATCGGATTAACTTTGTGTGGCATTGCGCTGCTTCCTATTTCACCTTCTTTTATTTTTTGTTTGAAATAGTTCATTGATACATATTGCCATACATCGCGACTGAAGTCAATCAGAATTGTGTTGATGCGCTTGAGATTATCAAATAATGCCGCGAGGTTGTCGTAATGCTCGATCTGAGTAGTTGGATAACTGCGAACCAGCCCCAAATATTTCTCCACAAAATTATCTGCAAATACCGACCATTTTATTTCGGGATAAGCGACATGATGCGCGTTCAGATTTCCGGTGGCACCACCAAATTTAGCTGAATGTGGAATAGTTTTGATCAGTTCAAGTTGCTTTTGAATGCGAACAACAAAAACCTCAATCTCTTTTCCGAGCGTTGTAGGTGATGCGGGTTGCCCGTGCGTGCGAGCGAGCATTGAAACCTTCTTCCAATCTGCAGCG
>CAZNCO010000400.1:0-4793 GCA_964571345.1 uncultured Ohtaekwangia sp. | reverse complement strand
ACATGTCTTTGCTTTTTCAATATCGCCTGCGATCAATGCTATATTACCGGTCAAATTTAGCAATGTGTCGTATTCAATCTTGGATCTGTTTACAGACGATGATCCAAAAAACTCCCTCGACTTTACAAGAGATTCTAACGCTCTTGGAAATTCTTGGTTGGCAATGTGTACGCGCGCTCTTTCAAAGTGTTGAGTAAAAAGATTTTTGTTGATCGGATAAAATATTTGCTGCGATCGAATTTTTTTGTTCTGTAACCAAATCTCATCCGGAGTAGCATCCCACTTTTTAGAGAAAAGTTTTTTATTTATTTCCAGTCGTTCGGCATACTTGTTTTCTCCACCAGCCTTGAAACTCTTAGAGCCGTAGTGGTGAATGAATACGTCTTTGGCAATTACGGTTTTGAAACCAGCTAACTGTGCACGTAAACAAAAATCATCATCTTCATAATTGCCGGGTGAAAACCTTTCATCTAATCCGCCAATTTTATCAATAACTTCTTTCTTAATTAATGTGCACAAAAATGCGATTCGCGGGAAATTAAAAACTATGGCTTTGTTTTGGCTTTTAACTTTTTCGGCGTAGCTATGCATTTCTTCCATTGTTGAGTAAACGGCATTCTCATCAATTTGCAGTCCGCTCACTTTGTTGCTTATAGGTCCGACCATCCCGATAGTAGAATCTTCTTCCGCAATTTGCACCATACGTTCAAGCCAGTTTTCAGTTACCACCGTATCATTGTTTAGAATGAGAACGAAGTCGCCTATCGAATTGTTGATGCCCTGATTCGCCGCTATTGGAAATCCTTTGTTTTCAGAGTTTGAAAAAAGTCTAACCTCCGGGTAATTTATTTTTATTTGCTTTGCAGTTCCATCGTTGGATGCATTATCTACAACAATAATTTCATGACTGATTTTGGTATGCTTCAAAACACTATCGAGACATTTCTTCGTATAATCAAATTGGTTATATGTAACTATGACGATGCTAACCTTCGGCGGATTCGGATATGTAAGCGCGACGCTTGAACGAAAAGCTTCACGCGAAGCAAAACTCATTACATACTCAAGACGTTTTCTCATTAGCGCGCTTGAATATTGAGAAGAGATCAATTCTTGTCCTCTCCGCGAAAATTTCTGCCAAATATTTTTATCGGTATAAAGCTTAATGGCGTATTCCGCAAATTGTTTAACATCATCTGCAATAAAGGAATGCTCTCCATTTATTATATTCATTCCTTCGGCACCAACTGAAGTTGATACCATCGGCAATCCGTAAGAAAGCGTTTCGCCTACTTTCCCTTTATTTCCCGCTCCAAACCTTAATGGGACAACTGAAACGCGGCACCGCTGCAAGTACGGAGCCACTTCCGGTACCCATCCGGTTACGATAACATCTTCCGTTTCAAGTTCTTTCACTTTGTTCGTAGGATTATTTCCAACTATGTAGAATTTTGTTCCTGATAACTTTTCTTTTATATGTGGGAATATTTTGTTCACGAAATAAATTACGGCATCTTCATTAGGTGAGTGGTTGAAATTACCCACAAACAGAAAATCTTTTCTTTGCTCGTAAGTTATTTCATTATTAACTGGATAGTGAACATCGGTAAGAATTAAAATAGATTTATCAGGAAGATTTTTCTTTAATTCATCCCGATCGTTTTCTGTTACAGTGGTTATACAGTCAACTTTTGAATACAGTTCAAGCTCTTTCTTTTTGGTAATTGCGGCTTCTCGCCTTCGTTCCGCATTTTTGGTCAACTCTGCTTGCCGCATTTCGCGCAGATAATGGATATCCATCGTATCAACAAGAATCGGAACAGTTGGAATTTGAGATCGAATCGTATCAACAAAATAATTAGCTATATGCCAGAAGGAGATGTAAACCAAGTCGTAATTTCTTTTTTTCAACTCAAGACTGTTTATTAAATTTTCAATCGTCGGCTTCACCAAAGAAGACTCTCTTATGTTCCACCATGATTCGTAATTGAACCAAATGAACTCGACACCCAGCATTTTGAAATGAGTTAAATATTTTACTCCGCTTTTATCTGCATACTGCTTGCCCATTAAATGGACATAAGTTACTTGGTAGCCTAGCTCCAACATTTGAACAAGAGTGTGATAATGCCGTAACGCTCCCGCGGCTCTATCCGGCAGCGGCGGAATATCATCGATAATTAAACTTATCTTCCCCCCTTTTCTTTGAGCAAACATATATGATAAATCTGGATTATTGTGATACTGCAATTTTAGTTCTTCCGTCCATTTCTCTTTAAACTTTTCTGCGTTGATAACCTGATATTTTTTGAAACCGGAATTCAGATCGGTCCCCGCCGTTGCGCCTTCATGGTGAATAACTTTTGAGAAAGGATTAAAATAAACTCCGTAGCCAAGTTTGCGAATTCCGAAACAGAGATCGGTATCTTCGCAATAAGCAGGAGAATATCTTTCATCAAAACCATTCAGTTTATTGAAAAGTTTTTTTCTAACCATCAACGCGGCACCGGAACAGTAATCCACTTCTCTTACAAAATTAAATTTTGGATCCAATGGATCTCCCTTTCTACCATAATTCCATCCGCTCATATCTTGAAATATCACACCTCCGGCTTCTTGCAATTTTCCATCGGGATATATCAGCATAGAACCAGCAGCGCCGGCATTCGGATAGTAAACAAAAGTATTATAAAGATGCGTTAGCCAATTGGGCTGTACTTCGGTATCGTTGTTTAAGAAAACCAGAAATTCTCCTTCGGCAAATTGCGTAGCAAGATTGTTTCCTCCGACGAATCCAAGATTTTTTTTAGAGTGCACATATTTGATTAGCTTACCATATGTTTCCAGGTAACCAGGCGTGTCATCAACAGAAGCATTATCCACAACAATGACTTCAAAATTACTGTACTTCGTGTTATCGAAGATTGACTTCAAACATTTCTCAGTGAATTCCAGTTTGTTATAGCACAAAACTAGAATGGAAATTTTCGGATTGGTATCCTTATTATCTAATTGCAACTCAAAGCTATTCTGGGCTAAAACATATTCAGCATCTTCATCATCATTTTGCAAATTCTGCAGGCTATTGTTTATAGCATGAAGCAATTGTGTATATGATCGATTAGTTCTAAAAGCTTGCGAGAAAAGTTTCATGGCAGAATTCGGCTTACCTTCAAGTCCAACTATTCTTGCAAGAAAAACCAGCGAGTAAAAGTCTGAAGGATTAATCTTTAAAACTTCTAAAAAATTTTCCTTGGCACTTCGAAGGTAACCATCATAAAACATAATTTTACCAATATGGTAATAGACTTTCGAAAGGAGTTCAGGCGATTGCATTGATTCTGACTTTAGATTATTTAGGTACTCAAGCGCCTCTAGGTATTTTTCCTCATTGAATAAAATTTGAAGATGGTCATTGATAAATTTAAGATCATGCATAGATGGCTCTCTTCTTAATTAGATAATCGAACGCGTCCAGAGCTTGAGAAAGTTTTACAGAGGTAGTTGCCTCCGATTGGAAATCACGCCTATAGAAATATTTTTCAAGGTCAGGCGATATTAGCTTTGTCATTACACCATAATGATAAATCTCCGCGGCGCTGGTACAAAGGAAAAAAGTAAGACAACTAATCCCGCTGCCGAGTGCAAAGTGCATTGGCAGACTATCGCCGCTTATTAGTACTGAGTGATTTCTGATATCGGAAAGATGCTCTAACATAGTTGTTCGAGTAGGTAAATAATTGACGGTGTAACCTTTTGCTCGAAGCATAAAGGTGAGTTCATCAAAATACGCCCAGTTTTTCATCGGCCAAACTTTTCCTGCACTGGGCGCAATCGCAATATCTCCATAAAGATCTGTAACTGTGCTTTCCGGCAAAAAATATGCCTCACCTTTAAATTCGTAGCCGAGACAACGAAAAATTAATTCCTGATACGACTTTTGATTTTCGTATTTGAGTTGATTCGCTTTTTGAATTCCGTGCCTGCTTATAAGACTTAAATCAAACCACCCACTGGAATCTTCGGTATATGTCATCTGACCATCATTGCCAAAGTACGCGCCAAATAATTGACGATGCGGGACTTTCATAAAAATCTTAGCTGCCTCAATACTGTCCTCGAGATTGATAACCAGGTCGTATCCTGAAAACTCAGTTTGTTTGACTTCAGATTCTTTTATGACGCGATTAATATTTGGGATACCATTTAAAAGTATTGCATTCATATCGCTCGTTATCCAATCAACCTTGTCATAAGAGAAAAGATGCAATAATGCCGTTGTGCGAATAACATCGCCGGAAGCACCGAGTTTTATTATCAATATTTTCATTTGATAATTCTCAAAACAATATGAAAACTATGACCGACTTTATATTCTCCGTTCCTCGCTTGAATTTCTTGGATCTTCAAATAGTTTTTCATCATGTGATCACCATCCGGCATGAATACATTTACTTCATCAATTATTTGTGAAACCGCTTTCTCACTAGTTGTGTACAGATCAATGATTTCATATAGATTGGAAACTCTTTCGGTTTTATTAAAACAATCCACCAACGCTTGCGGTGTGTAAGCAAAGAAATGAGTGTTGGGATTGTTCGGGAAACTTGGTGAGTTCGAACGGTTTTCTAGAAAAGCATATTTCCACTCTTGCGGATAACTAACATTTCTTTGCCGGTCATTAATCCATAACCGTTTATCGGGAACAATCATATACAAAATTCCATTGGGCCTTATAACTCTATGCCATTCAACCAACGCCTTAACAGGATTGGCTAGGTGCTCAAGCATGT
>CAZNCO010000399.1:0-4827 GCA_964571345.1 uncultured Ohtaekwangia sp. | reverse complement strand
GGTCCACTGTCTATTTTCACTAACCTTACCGGAAAGAGCAAAGCACTGGCTGGAAACCGAGAAGTTGAAGTTTCTCAAGATGTGTTCTTCATCAGCAATATCAACGAACCTTACACGCTCTTGATAGATCAACCTGTTGAAACTTTCAACATTCATATCGGAGAAAAAATCAGCAAAGAAATTTATTATGCACTCTCAAAGTCGCACGTTCATCTGATAGATAACCCTTCCGAAGCACAAGAGCTACCTGCATTTCATAACCGGCTTCAATGGCGCGATTCAAAATTCAATTCAATTCTTTCAGAGTTAATGAGAGGTCCAAACGACTTGAGGGAAAATGAATGTATGGCCGAACTTGTATTATATCTTTTAGAATCTCATCATCAAGTCAATCACTCAGCACTTTCTTTGGAAGCAACCAAACGGAGTACAAAAGAGGAAATCGCAAAACGCCTGATGATAGCGGTTGATTATATCTACTCTCATTTTGACCAAGAAATTTCTCTCGATGAACTGGCAGCCGTGAGTTGTCTATCCAAATTTCACCTCGTAAGATTATTTAAAACTTTCTTCGGTGCACCACCGCACCAGTTTATCACCCAAGTAAAAATTGAAAAAGCTAAATCCCTATTGAAAGCAAAAAAGGGAAGCATCAAAGAAGTGAGCCGCCAGGTTGGGTTTGCCGATGCGAGTTCCTTCAGTCGCTCATTCCATCGGAGCACAGGCTTCTATCCTACTACATACAGGTTCTGAAAAATAGCAATTTTTGTCATCGCGATTTTAGCGTGTTGCCCGTAGATTAGCTTGTAAATTTTCAACTTCATGAAAACTATTTCAATTGCTTTTATAGCACTCACCGTCATCAGCTTTTCCATTCTCTTAAAATTCATATTCGATGCCGTAGCCGAAACAAATTGGGAAGCATCACGAAAGAAGAGGTTTAAACTTACGATTACTATTTCACTTCTGAGTTGGGCCGCATTTGTTTCCATTTGGTCAGCTACAGGAAAGATGTCCAGCTTTGATTTGTTTCCGTTTAATGTAATCCCAGTATTGGCAATACCGTTTATAGCAATTCTGTTTTTCACGTTCTCAAAATCCACTCAACCTGTCATCGCAAATCTCTCGCAAGCCAACCTTATTGGATTACAGTCATTCCGTGTCTTCGTTGAAATACTGCTCTGGAGGCTTTTTGTATTGGATAAGATGCCGATTCAAATGTCATTTGAAGGTAGGAATTGGGACGTGGTTACGGGTATAACTGCGATCGTCATAGCCTACCTTGTTGGGAAAGAAAAAATTTCAAAAACGGGTATTGCAATCTGGAATATTGGAGGTCTGGTCTTGCTGATAAACATCGTAAGTATTGCAATACTTTCTATGCCTACTCCTTTCCGGATGTTTATGAATGAGCCTGCCAATACAATCGTAACACAGTTTCCTGCGAGCTGGCTTCCCGCCTTCCTCGTTCCGCTGGCGGATGGATTGCATTTTCTCTCACTCAGAAAAATAGCGACAGAAAAAAATAGAAAATTCTGAATGAGGCAAACCTCGCTACTCGAAATGCTTGGCTAACAAATGATCGCAATCCTCAAAAAGTTTTTCCCAAACCTCGAAAACTTTATTGGATGATCTTTTTGTTTTTACATTTGAGTTGAATTTTGAAAATGAAACCTAATAAGTACTTCGTCATCGATTTCGATAGCACTTTTACTAAAGTAGAGGCTTTTGACGTGCTGGCCGACATCTCCTTGAGTGACCATCCTGACAAGGAAGCAATCAAAAAAAAGATTGTTGACATCACCAACCTGGGGATGGAAGGCAAACTTTCTTTGCGCGAATCAATCCAACAACGGCTTGATTTACTTTCTCCGGAAAAAAGGCATATCAGCGCTTTGACTTCACACCTGAAGGGATTGGTTTCAGAGTCTTTTAAACGTAATAAAGATTTTTTTAACACCCATTCTGAGAGCATCTATATTATCTCTAACGGGTTTAAAGAATTTATCGAACCTGTCGTAACTGAGTTTGGTATCAAAAAGGAAAATATTCTCGCAAATGAGTTTGTAACAGATAACTCTGGCAAGATCACGGGCTTTGACAAGAATAATCCTCTCTCGGCCAACAATGGAAAAGTAGAACAGTTAAAAAGGCTGAACCTGCCCGGAGATGTATATGTGATTGGTGATGGATACACTGATTATGAAATAAAAAACTCAGGCCTTGCCAATAAGTTTTATGCGTTCACAGAAAATGTAGAACGCGAGAGTGTGCTTTCAAAAGCAGATCATGTAACTCCAAGTCTGGACGAATTTTTATACTTAAATAAATTGAACACTGCCATTTCCTATCCTAAAAACCGAATCAACGTTTTGCTGTTAGAAAACGTGCACCCGGTAGCCATTGAGCTGATGAAGGCTGAAGGCTTCAACGTAGAAACGTATCCTGCAGGACTTGATGAGGACGATCTCTGCGAAAAGATAAAAAATGTTTCGGTGCTTGGCATTCGTTCAAAAACACAAGTGACTGCAAAGGTATTGGAGAACGCTACGCGCCTCATGAGTATTGGCGCATTTTGCATTGGCACAAACCAAATCGACTTAAAAGCCGCCACCAAAAAAGGTGTTGCTGTTTTCAACGCACCTTTTAGTAACACAAGGTCAGTCGTAGAGATGGCAATTGCCGAAATGATTATGCTGATCCGTGGCTTCTATGACAAGTCAAACAAGATGCACCAAGGCAAGTGGGACAAATCTGCAAAAGGAAGCTTTGAAGTGCGCAGCAAGAAACTTGGTATCATCGGCTACGGAAATATCGGAACGCAACTTTCTGTGCTGGCAGAAAACCTAGGTATGAAAGTGCTCTTCTATGATAAAGAAGAAAAGCTTGCGATGGGCAATGCGGTGAAATGTAAAAGCCTGAAGGAATTACTCAACGAAGCAGATGTAATCACGCTTCATGTGGACGGTCGCGAAAGCAACGCAAACATGATAGGCGCAGAAGAATTTGCTCAAATGAAGAAGGGCGTTATCTTCTTAAACCTCAGCCGCGGACATATTGTTGACGTAAAGGCTTTGCGCGAAAATATTTTAAGTGGGAAAGTAGCAGGATGTGCAGTGGACGTATTTCCTTATGAACCCATCAGCAACGATGAAGAATTTGTTTCTGAACTGCGTGGATTGCCAAACACGATTTTAACACCTCACATCGGAGGAAGCACAGCAGAAGCCCAGGAAAACATTGGTAACTTTGTTCCCAGCAAGCTGATGGATTATATCAATACGGGCAGTACCAGCAACAGTGTAAATTTCCCGAACCTTACGTTGCCCACGTTGGAGAATGCACATCGCCTCATTCACATTCACCACAATGTGCCGGGCATCCTCGCCAAGATCAATCAAATACTCGCTGCCAACGATATCAACATCGTGGGGCAATATTTAAAAACCAACGAGCAGATCGGCTATGTGATCACCGACATTGACAAAGAGTACAATAAAGAAGTGATCAAAGAACTAAGAGCAATCGAGAACACGATTAAGTTTAGAGTGTTGTATTAATTGGATGCTCAATCCATCTGAATAGCGCCTGCTAAAGGGTGCACTTTTCATATTTATCTATTTATTAAGTCGCGCTTTGCGGGTGTTTGTTGTCGAGGGAATAATAATTTATATTCGGTGACCGAAATCTCAATTACATGAAGCGTATCCCTCTCCTTCTCGTCATTCTGTTGCTTGTTGCGTCTTGTGAAAAACCCGCAGAACAAAAATCAAAAGTATTAGTAGACGCTGCACCTGAAGCGGGTGGCTTCTCTCCTGCCCGACTGGCACGGCTTGATTCGAGCATGAATGAGTGGGTGAAGAAAAAATGGCTGAATGGTTCGGTAGCACTCATTGCCCGAAATGGAAAAATTGTTTTTCATAAAGCGGCCGGCTATAATGATATGGAAACGAAAGCTCCACTGGAAAAAGATGGGATCTTCCGCATTGCCTCACAAACCAAAGCGATTACCAGTGTGGCCGTGATGATGTTGTGGGAAGAAGGAAAATTCGGGTTGGATGATCCGGTGTCAAAATTCATTCCCTCGTTTGCGAATCAAAAAGTGTTGGATAAGTTCAATGCGAAAGACACTACTTACACCACCATTCCCGCCAAGCGCCAGGTAACTGTGCGTGATTTACTCTCCCATATTTCAGGGATCAGCTATGCAACCATTGGCACACCGGAAGCCAATGCGATCTATGCGAAAAATAAAATCACGGCAGGACTAGATGTGATGGATGATAAGCTATCCAACGCCATGACGAAACTCGGCACACTACCGCTCATACATCAGCCGGGAGAAAAATGGAGTTACGGATTGAATACAGATTTACTTGGATACCTTGTTGAAATTTGGTCGGGCATGAGCCTGGATGAATTCTTCACGAAAAGAATTTTTCAGCCGCTCGGCATGAAAGACACGCATTTCAATTTGCCACAAGAGAAAGCAAACCGATTGGTCAATTTCTTTACCGAAGACTCTACCGGCATCAAGAAGACAGAAAAAGCATTTGGCCAACTTGATATGAGTTACCCGCTGCACAAGAAAGAATATTTTTCAGGCGGTGGTGGGCTTTCTTCAACGATTTATGATTACGCTATTTTCCTTCAGATGCTTTTGAACAATGGCGAGTACAATGGCACCCGATTGCTCGCGCGCAACACCGTGCGCATGATGACGATGAATCAAATAGGAGACCTGAGCCTTGGTGAAGATAAGTTTGGACTTGGCTTCGGCATTGTTACAGACAATGGAAGCAGACTTTCACCACGCCAGGCAGGTAC